>NZ_JBEXTZ010000030.1:0-81732 GCF_040614195.1 Amycolatopsis sp. NPDC006125 | reverse complement strand
GCACCACCGCCGCTCCCCCTGTTTTTTTTTTCCGGAGTAACTTATTCGCGAGAGGTGCGGACAGTCAAGGGGCCGGTGGCGGATCCGCCACCGGCCCCACGTGATGTCGTCGCCTCAGTCGGCGGAGGGCAGCCGCTCGCCCGTCTCCGGGTGGAAGGCGTGCACCTCCTCGGCGTCGCCGACCGCGATCTGGACGGTCTCGCCCAGCTGCGGCGGGCGGCGGCCGTCAGCGCGGACCACGAACCGCTCCACGCGGTCGCCGATCTTCACGCCGCCGTGGATGTAGGCGTCCGCGCCCAGCTCCTCGACCAGTTCGACGGTCAGCTTGGCCGCCTGCTCACCGGCGCCGGCCAGGCGCAGCGACTCCGGCCGCAGGCCCAGCGTCACCGACTCCACGCCGGCCGAGCGCGCCGCGGCGAGGGTCGCGCGGGGGAGCGGCACGGTCAGCCCGTCCAGCTGCGCGCCGTCCGGGGTCAGGGCGACCGTCTTGAGGTTCATCGCGGGCGAGCCGATGAAGCCGGCCACGAAGGCGTTGCGCGGGCGCTCGTACAGGTTGCGCGGGGTGTCGCACTGCTGGAGCTTGCCGTCCTTGAGCACCGCGACCCGGTGGCCCATCGTCATGGCCTCGACCTGGTCGTGCGTGACGTAGATGGTGGTGGTGCCCAGGCGCTTCTGCAGCGCGGCGATGTTCGCGCGGGTCTCCACGCGCAGTTTCGCGTCCAGGTTGGACAGCGGCTCGTCCATCAGGAACACGGCGGGCTCGCGGACGATCGCGCGGCCCATGGCGACCCGCTGGCGCTGACCACCGGAAAGCGCTTTCGGCTTCCGGTCCAGGTACGGGGTCAGGTCGAGCAGGGCGGCGGCCTCGCGCACCCGCTCGGCGATCTTGGCCTTGGAGACCCGCTTGAGCTTGAGCGCGAAGCCCATGTTCTCGGCGACCGTCATGTGCGGGTAGAGGGCGTAGGACTGGAACACCATCGCGATGTCGCGGTCCTTCGGCGGGACGGCGGTGACGTCCTTGCCGTCGATGTGGATGGCGCCCTCGTCGACGTCCTCCAGGCCGGCGAGCATCCGCAGGGCCGTCGACTTGCCCGAGCCCGACGGGCCGACCAGAACCAGGAACTCGCCGTCGGCGATGTCGAGATCGAGGCTGTCCACGGCCCGGACCGGCGGGTTGCCGGGGTAGAGCCGCGACGCCTGCCGGTAGCTGACCTCAGCCATGGGGACCGCCCTTCGCGTCACGTCGTCGTACCCGGACTGTCTATCCGGACGGTCGCGGTGCTGGCCAGAGTTCGTCAATTCACTAAACTGACGAATATGGAGGCGATGGGCGCGCAGGCGATGCGGCGGCACAACGTCGCGCTGGTCATGGAGCTGATCGCGCGGGACGCGCCGGTGTCGCGGGTCGAGCTGGCGCAGCGGACGGGGTTGACGAAGGCCACGGTGTCCAGCCTGGTGGCGGAGCTGACCGGGGCCGAGCTGGTGCGGGACCTGGGGCCGGAGCCGGGCCGCGCGCCGGGGCGTCCGGCGGGGCGGCTGGTGCTCGACCCGTACGGGCCGGTGGCGCTGGGGCTGCAGTTCGGGGCCGGGCACATCGCCGGGGTGATCCTGGACCTGTCTGGGCGGCCGCTCGCGCGGGAGCTGCGGCGGTTCGACGTGGCCGGGGCCGGTGCCGCGGAGGGTGCGCGCGCGGCGCGGCCGGTGCTGCGGCGGCTGTTCGACGAGGCGACCACGGCCGGGCGGCTGGTGGCCGGGGTCGGGGTCGCGGTCGGCGGGCTGGTGTCGCGCGGGCTGGTGACGGCGTTGCCGCTGGGCTGGCGCGGGGTCGACGTGCGGGCGCTGGTGGCGGGGGAGTTGCGGGCGCTGGACCTGCACGGGCTGGACGTGCTGGTGGCCGGCGAGGTGGCGTGCGCGGCGCTGGCGGAGTACCAGGCCGGCGCGGCGCGGGACTGGTGGTACCTCGGCGGCGAGGAGGTGATCGGGCTGGCGCCGCTGAACCCGGCGGCCGAACTGGCCGGCGACCTGGGGCACGTCCCGGTGCGGCGCCGCGGTGAGGTGTGCGCCTGCGGCGGGCGGGGGTGCCTGGAGCTGTACGCGGGCCGCGCCGGGATGGCGGCGTCGGCGGGCGTCGCGGACGCGGGGCTGGCCCGGCTGCTGGGGGTCGAGGAGCCGCTGGTTTCGCGGGTCCGCTCGGGAGACCCCGCGGCGTTGCGCGCGGTGGACCGGGCAGCCGAGGCGATGGCCGACGCGCTCGTCGGGGTGCGCGCGCTGCTCGCCCCGGAGACGATCGTGCTGGGCGGCCGCCTCGCGGCCTTCGGGGAGCCCTTCCGGCAGCGCGTGGTGGAGCGGCAGGCGCCGGGACTGACCCTGCGTCCAGCGAAGCTGGGCGCGGACGCGGCACTGCGCGGCGCGGCGGGGAGCGTGATCGCCCGGGTGGTGGCGGACCCGCTGAGCTGGATCGAGGGCTGACCGCCCCGGTCGCTGTTCGACGCCGCGAACTCGGTGCCGAGAGTGGTACTAGAGCGTGATCACCACCTTCGCCCGCGCGTGTTCGGTCTCCAGGTAGCGGATCGCCTCCGCCGTCTTCTCCAGCGGGAAGTCCCGGTCGATCTCCGGCTCCACGCGGCCCGCCTCGATCAGCTCCGTCAGCGCCGTGAGCAGCTCCCGGCTCGACGAGCCGGAGAAGTCCGCGATCCGCTGCCGGGTGAACCGCGACGCCAGCCGCCCGCGGATGATCAACCCCATCGGGCCGAACACCTGCCGCCGCGCGACACGCCTCCGCCGGAGAGCAGAAGCGTGCCCTCCGGCGTCAAGACCCGGCGCAGATCCGCGAGCGAGCGGTTCCCGACCAGGTCCAGCACCAGTTCGTAGCGGCTCGCGCCCCGGGTGAAGTCCTCGCGCGTGTAGTCGACGACGTGGTCCGCGCCAAGCGAGGTCACCAGTTCGACGTTGCGCGTGCTGCACACCGCGGTCACCGTCGCGCCCAGCGCCTTCGCGATCTGCACCGCGAACGTGCCCACCCCGCCGGACGCGCCGTTGATCAGGACGTGCTGTCCCGCCCGCAACCGCCCGGCGTCCCGCAGCCCGACGAGCGCGGTGCTGCCGGCGAGCGGCACCGCGGCGGCCCGCTCGAAGGTCAGCTTCGCCGGCTTGGGCGCCAGCCGTTCCGCGGGCACGCACACGTACTCGGCGAAGGCGCCGTCGGATTCGCCGGTGTCGCCGTACACCTCGTCGCCGGGGGACAGGCCGGTGACGCCGTCCCCCACCGCGTCGACGACGCCGGCCACGTCCCAGCCCCGGATGCGGAACCGCGGGCCGCGCAGGGATCGCGCGGCGAGGCGGAGGACGTAGGGGTCGCCGCGCATGATGTGCCAGTCGTAGGCGTTGACCGCGGCCGCGCGCACGCGGACGAGGACCTCGCCTGCCGACGGCCTCGGCTGGTCGGTCTCCTGCAGGGAGAGCACGTCGGGTGAGCCGTACCGGTCCTGGACGATCGCCTTCATCGGAAGCCTCCGTGTCGTGGCGGTACGGCGACGGTAAGGCGATCCCGGTAAATCCGGTATCGGGGACACCCCTGACGTTCTAGGCTCTGCCGATGATCGTCATCCTCGTCCCCGGCTTCTGGCTCGGCGCGTCCTCGTGGCGCGACGTCGAACCCGCGCTGACCGCCGCCGGCCACACCGTGCGCGCGCTGACCCTGCCCGGCCTCGAAGCGGCCGCCGACCGCAACGGGATCGGCGTGCGCGACCACGTCGCCGCCATCGTGGCCGCGATCGACGCGGAGGACGAGCCGGTGGTCCTGGTCGGTCACTCCGGCGGCGGGCCCCTCGCCTACGCCGCCGCCGACGCCCGCCCGGACCGCGTGGCGCGGATCGTCTTCGTCGACGCCGGGCCGCTGTCCAGCGGCGCCTCGATCAACGAAGCCCTGCCCGCCGAGGGCGCCGACGTGCCGCTGCCGGACTGGGCGGCATTCGAGGAAGCCGAGCTGGCCGGGCTCACCGGCGAGCTGCGCGAGCGGATGCGCGCCGAGGCGGTCCCGGAGCCCGCCGCGGTGACCCGCGAGCCGGTCGACCTGTCCGACGAGCGCCGCCGCGCGATCCCGGCGACGGTGATCTGCACGTCGATGCCGTCCGCCCAGGTGCGTGAACTGATCGCCGCGCAGCACCCGTACGTGGCCGAGCTCGCGGCGATGAGCGACGTGGAGCTGGTCGACCTGCCGACCGGGCACTGGCCCCAGTTCAGCAGGCCGGCCGACCTCGGCGCGGCGATCGTGGCCGCGCTCGGTTAGTCCACTCCGGACGTCTCCGCGGCCGGCCAGGCCACTCCCGTCAGGCGACGTGGATCACCGGTGCGTGGTGGACCGGGAAGTTCACCGAGTTCGCGATGAAGCACAGCTCGTGCGCCCGGTGGTGCAGTTCGGCGGCCTTGTCCGCCGCGCTCGCGTCGGTGATCGTGACTTCGGGGTGCAGGGTCACCTCGGTGAAGTGCCCGCCGCCACCGGGGGTTTCGGCCATGCGGCCGGTCGCGGCGTCCCGGTAGCCGGTGACGGTGATGCCGTGCCGGGCGCACAACGCCAGGTAGGTCAGCAGGTGGCACTGCGACAACGACGCCACCAGCAGCTCCTCGGGGTTCCAGCGGGCCGGGTCGCCGAGGAAGGCCGGGTCCGCGGTCGCCGCGATGGGCGGCTTGCCCTCGGCGGTGACGTCGTGGCCGCGGTCGTAGGCGCGGTAACCCCCGGCGGTGGAGCCGTTCCAGGTGACCGTGACCTCGTAGCCGTGTTCCTTGCTCATCGGGGTGCTCCTCCGGGTAGTGCGGACAGGGTGCTCAGGACGTGGTCGCGGGCCAGGACCGCGGCCGACGGCCCGTCCCCGCTGGTGATGGCTTCGACGAGGCGGCGGTGCTCGTCGTCGACCTGGCCGGTGCGGCTGGGGGCGGTCAGGGAATCCTGTGTGGACACGAGGATCCGGTCCCACACGCGGTCGAGGAAGCCGAGCGCGAGGGAGTTCCCGGCCAGGACCGCGACGTGCCGGTGGAATTCGCGGTTGTGCCGCACGCCGGTGATCAGGTCGCCGGCCCGGGTGGCGCGGTCGGCGTCGTCGGCGAAGCCGGTCAGCCGGGCCAGCGCGGCGGGCGCGATCTCGCCGGCCTGCTGGCGCTGGGCGGCCAGCTCGGCGGTAAGCGCTTCCAGCGAGGCTCGGACGAGGTAGGCCTCGCGCAGTTCCGCATCGCTCAGCCGGATCACGGTGACGCCCCGCTGCCCGCTCTCGACCAGGCCGTCGCTTTCCAGGCGCCGCAACGCCTCCCGCACCGGCGTGCGGCTCACGTCGAGCCGCTGCGACAGGTCCAGTTCGGTGAGGCGCTGCCCGGGCGGGAAGGCTCCGCCGACGATCAGCTCCCGCACGCGGTCGTACGTCGTCTCCACGGCATGCACTGTATACAATGCATGCAAGCAACGCCAGTCCGTAGGATCACGGCATGGCAGCCGACGAACCGACGATCCTGGCCACTTCCGGCGGCATCCGGGCCTCGGCGCGACTGGACTGGGAGGCCGGCCCCCTGACGCGGTACGCGGTCGAGCTCGCCGGCGTCACCGGCCGCGCGCCGCGGGTGTGCTTCCTGGGCACCGCCTGCGGCGACGACCGCCGCCTGACCGCCACCTTCTACGAGAACGCGTGGCGCGAGGGGTGGGCGGGCAGCCACGTGGCGCTGCTGCCGATGCCGAACATCGCCGACCTCGCCGGGCACCTGCTGTCCCAGGACGTGATCTGGGTGTGGGGCGGCAGCGTCGCCGCGCTGCTGGCGCTGTGGCGGCTGCACGGCCTGGACGTGGTGATGCGCGACGCATGGCAGGCCGGGGTGGTTCTCACCGGCGTGTCGGCGGGCTCGATCTGCTGGCACACCGGGGGCACAACCGATTCGTTCGGCCCCGAGCTGCGGCCGGTGACCAACGGGCTCGGCCTGCTCCCGTGGTCCAACGGCGTCCACCACGACAGCGAACCCGCCCGGCGGCCGCTGTTCCAGTCGCTGGTCGCGGACGGCACCCTGCCACCCGGCTACGCGACCGACGACGGAGCCGGACTGCTCTACCGCGGCGGCGAACTCGCCGAGGCGCTCGCCGAGCGGGACCGCGCCGGGGCGTACCGGGTGGAGCGCGGCCCGGACGGCGGCGCGGTCGAGACACCCCTGGACGTGCGCCGGATCCGCTGACGCACGCGGTGACTTCCGGCCCTTCCTGCGCCCCGCCGGGCGGAGCAGCGTGGAAGCCGGAGACCACCGGGAGGCTGCGATGCGGGACAAGAACTGGCGTGTCGACATCGTGATCGACGAGCACGAGACGCGGACCCGCGCCACGGCGCGGCTGCACACCGGCGAGCGGACCGGCCTGGTCGGGATCGGGACCGCCCGTCTCAACCCGGCCGACACCAACGTGCCCGAGATCGGGGACGAGCTGGCCACCGCGCGGGCACTCAGCGACCTGGCGCACCGGCTGCTGGACGCGGCCGCGGGCGACATCGAGGAAGTGACGCACCAGCCCGCGCACCTGCGGTACTGACAGCGCGGCCGGCCAGGGGAGGACCGTGGTGAAAGCGGCCGTCGTGCCCGAGACCGGCGCGAAGCTGGAGATCCGGGACCGCCCGGTGCCGGATCCGGGACCGGGCAAGGTGCTGGTCCGGATGCTCGCCAGCGGCCTGTGCCACACCGACGTCCACCTCCTGCGGGGCGACTGGCCGCTGCGGCCGCGCCCGTCGACCGTGCCGGGGCACGAGGGCGTCGGCGTGGTGGAGGAGCTGGGGCCCGGCGCCTCGCTGCACCGGCCGGGGGAGCGCGTCGCGATCAGCTGGCTCGGCTCCGCGTGCGGGCACTGCGAGCACTGCGTGTCCGGCTGGGAGAACCTGTGCGAGGACCAGTGCGACACCGGGTGCTCCGCGGACGGCACCTTCGCCGAGTACGCGCTCGCCGATGACCGGTACGCCGTGGCGGTCCCGGAGGAACTGTCCGCTGTGGACGCCGCCGCGCTGACGTGCGCGGGGACGGCCGCGTTCCGGGCGGTCAAGGTGTCCCGGCTTGCCGCGGGTGAGCTGGTCGCGGTGTTCGGCGTCGGCGGGCTCGGGCACCTCGCGATCCAGTACGCCCGCATGGCCGGCGGCCGCGTGGTGGCGGTCGACGTCGACGACGAGAAGCTGGACCTGGCCCGCCGGGTGGGCGCCGACCACCTCGTCGACGCCCGCTTCGCCGACCCGTCCGTCGAGATCGGCCTCCTCGGCGGCGCCGGCGTCGCGCTCGCGCTGGCCCCGTCCGCGGAGTCCGTGGCCCAGGCCTACCGGTCGCTGCGGCGCGGCGGGCGGCTGGTGTGCGTCGCGCTGCCCGCCCGCGGCGCACTGACGGTGCCGCTGTTCGACGCGGTGACCGGCGGGAAGACGGTGACCGGCTCGATCGGCGGGACCCGCCGCGACACGGCCGACGTGTTCGCGCTGCACGCCGCCGGGCGGACCTGCGTGGTGGCCGAGACCCGCGCGCTGGAGGACGTCAACACCTGCCTCGCCGAGCTGCGGGCCGGCGAGATCCCGGCCAGGGTCGTGCTCGACCTCGGCGCGTCGCTCTGGTCCCTGTGACAACATCGGGCGCGGTGACAACATCGAGCGCCGTGCCGGCCACTGTCCGGTGTGACCATGCAACTGACCGGGCTGGGGGTACCGGTGGAGCCGGGCGACGCCGATCTGTGGGCGCGGGGTGATCGCGAAGCCTTCGCGGCGCTCTTCGAACGCCACGCGCAGGCGGTGTGGAACCACGCCTACCGGCTGACCGGCTCCTGGGCCAGCGCCGAGGACCTCACCTCCGCGACCTTCCTGACCGCCTGGCGCAAGCGCGCCGACCTCACCCTGGTGCGCGACAGCGCGCTGCCCTGGCTGTTCACCGTCGCGGGCAACCTCGCGCGCGACGAGCACCGCGGCCGCACGCGGCGGCTGCGGCTGCTGCGCCGGATGCCCGATCCCGCCCCGGTGTCCGACCACGCCGACGGCGTCGCCGACCGCCTCGACGGCGAAGCGCGCCTGCGGCTGATCATCGACGCCGTCCGCGCCCTGCCCGCGGCGCAACGGCAGGTCGTCGAGCTGTGCCTGCTCGGCGAGCTGCCGGTCGCCGACGCCGCCGCCCTGCTCGAGGTCGCCGAGGTGACCGTGCGCGCGCACCTGTCGCGCGCCCGCGCCCGGCTCCGTGCCCTGCTGGAGGAGAAATGAGCCACACCCTGCCGCCGCGCCGCGAGCTGCCGCCCGAGGTGCGCGAACGGATGCGCGCCACCGTGCGAGCCGGGATGGCCCCCCGCCGCGGCCGCGCCCTCGTGGCCGGCGCCGCCGTGGTCGTGCTCGTCGCCGGCGTGCTGGTCGGCGCCCAGTTCTTCCGCTCGTCCGCGCCGGTTCCCGTCGGCTCCGGTGGTGTCGACGACCGGTGCTGGGGCGCGATCGAGTCCGCGGGCAAGACCGGGCAGGTCCCGCCGCGGGAGGAGTGGCGCGCCACCGGCAGCCGCGTGCTCGGCGACGACGTCGTCACCTCCTACCTGGCCGGCGGCAGGCCGGTCTTCTGCGAGACCACGGCGACCACGGTCACCGTGTCCGATCCGTCCGCCGAGCCGGCCTACGCCGCGGGCAGCCGCACCGGGCTGCTGCTCTACACCGGGACCGGATTGGCCGCTGGGGTCGCCGATCCGTCGTGGCCGAGCATCGAGCTGTCCCTGCCCGATGGCCTCGGCATCACCGTCGAGCCGGTCACGCCGGGGACCGGTGTGTTCACCGCGTTCACCGCGACCGACCCGGCGACCACCACCCTGTGGGCCGGGAAGTCGGTCGAGGGCCAGCGGACCCGCCCCGGTCCGCGGGTCGAACTGCCGCCGGCCCCGGCGCCGCTGGTCAGCATCGTCGACCAGCAGGGTGACCGGACCTCGCCCGCCGGGCGCGCGCTCGGCGAATGCCTGGCCGCGCTGCCCGCACCGCCCGCCGACGCCGATGCCTACCAGCCCGGCGGCCTGCTGGAGCACGGGCCGTACCGCGTGGTGCTGGGGCGCAGCGCCGAGCACATGATCGCGTGCGTCACCGCGCCCACCGGATCGTCACTGCACCTCGACACGTTCCTCGGCAGGTCGATCCCGGTCCGTCGGCTGTCGGTGCCCGCGCAGGCCGGGAAGGTGCCCTTCGTGGGCCTCGTGCCCCGGTCGGCCACGAGCGTGGTCGCAGACTTCGGCACCGGGGAGCCGGTCACCGTGCCCGTCGTGAACGGGACGTTCGCGGCCTGGCTGCCCGACGGCGCGAAGCCGGTGTACCCCGACACGGGCGAGGCCTGGGTGCGGGTGCTGGACGCGCGGGGCGCCGCCCTCTACAACGGCCCGGTCGTGCTGCGATGACCGGCCACAGTGGACGGTGACTCAGCCGAGGAAGGTCACGGTCTCGGTGAGCGGGGCGCGTTCGGTGCGCTCCGGGGTCACGGCGGCGTAGCCGATGGACAGGCCGCAGAAGAGCACCAGCCGTTCCGGCGGTGACACCACCTCGGCCACCGTCGTGCGGTAGACCGACCACGCCATCTGCGGGCAGCTGTCCAGCCCCTCCGTGCGGAGCAGCAGCATCACCGTCTGCAGGTACATGCCGGCGTCCGCCCACTGGGCGGCGCCCATGATCCGGTCGAGGTAGCAGAACAACGCGGCCGGGGCGCCGAAGCAGTCCCAGTTGCGCGCGACCGTGGCCTGCCGGGCGGTGGCGTCGTCCCGGGGGATGTTCCGGTAGCGCCGGGCCGCCGCCGCGGACCGGCGTTCCCGGTACGGGGACGGCAGATCGGGCGGGTACATCGGGTACTCGCGTGGGTCGCCGGGGTCGCCTGCCGCGACGCGTTCGAGCGTCCGCTTCTTCAGATCCGCCAGCGGCTCGCCGGTCACCACGAACACGTGCCACGGCTGCAGGTTTCCCCCGGACGGCGCCCGCGCCGCCGCCCGCAACACCCGGGAGAGCACCTCGTGTGGGACGGGCGTGTCCCGGAAGGAGCGCACCGCCCGGCGCGTCGCGACCGCTTCGTAAACGTCCACAGTGTCCTTTCCGCCCGTGAGTGGTCCTAAAGTGGTGACGACCGACGGCGGCGAAAGGTGACCGGTGGACTTCGAAGCGCATCGCGAGCAGCTGACCGGCGTGGCCTACCGCATGCTCGGCTCGCTCGCCGACGCCGAGGACGCCGTCCAGGAGACGTGGCTGCGGATGGCGCGCGCGGACACCAGCGAGGTGCGCAACCCGGCCGGCTGGCTGCGGACGGTGCTGTCGCGGGTGTGCCTGGACATGCTCCGGCAGCGCGCCCGCCAGGAGCCCGTGGAGGAACCCGATCCCGCGCCGGGCGCGGACCGGGAAGTGCTGTTCGCCGAGGAGGTGGGCCGCGCGCTGCTGGTGGTGCTGGACCGGCTGGGCCCCGACGAGCGGGTCGCGTTCGTGCTGCACGACGTGTTCGCCGTGCCGTTCGACGAGATCGCCCCGATCGTCGGCCGCACCACGGCGACGGCGAAGAAGCTCGCCAGCCGGGCACGCGCGAAGGTCCGCGGCACCTCCCCGAGCCCGGACGCGGCCGGTCAGCGGCGGGTGATCGAGCCGTTCCTGGCGGCGTCCCGGACCGGCGACCTCGACGCGATCGTCGCGGTGCTGAGCCCGGACGTGGTGCGCCGCGCCGACGGCCGCCCCGACGTGCGCGGCGCCCGCCGCGTGGCGGAGGAGATCGTCGTGTTCGGCCGGAACGCGCGGTTCGCCGACTTCGCCCTCGTCGACGGCGAACCGGGTCTGGTGATCGCGCCGGACGGCCGCCTCCGGCTGGCGATCCGGTTCACGATCAGCCGCGGACTGGTCGCCGGCTACGAGCTGATCAGCAGCCCCGCCCGCCTGGCGCGGACCGCACTGGCTCTGGCGTGAGGTCCGATTCGGACGGTCAACGTGCTCTGACCGGGGTCAGCGCAGCCGCGCCGGCAGGTGTTCGAAGCCCCGCAGGATGCGGGTGCCGCGGCGGGTCGCGCCGGGGGTGAGGCGGAGGTCCGGGAAGCGGTCGAACAGCGTCCGCAGACCGACCTCGCCCTCCATGCGGGCCAGCGCGGCGCCCAGGCAGTAGTGCCTGCCCGCCGAGAACGAGATGTGCTCGCGGGCGTTCTCGCGGCGGACGTCGAACCTCGCGGGGTCCTTGAAGACCTCCGGGTCGCGGTTGGCGCCGGCCAGGATCGTCGTCACCACCGAGCCCCCGCGGACCCGCACGCCGCCGACCTCGGTGTCGCGCAGGCAGGTGCGCCCGGTGAGCAGCACCGGCGGGTCGACGCGCAGGATCTCGTCGACCGCGTTCGGCCACAGCGACGGCTCCGCACGCAGCGCGGCGAGCTGCTCGGGGTGGTCGTGCAGCAGGGTGATGCCGTTGCCGAGCAGGTTCACCGTCGTCTCGAAGCCCGCGGCGAGCACCAGCCCGGCGGTCGCCCGCAGCTCCAGATCGGTCAGCCCGACCCCGTCCTCGCGTGCCGCGACCAGCTGGCTGAGCAGGTCGTCGCCGGGGTGGGCGCGCAGGCGGTCCAGGTGGTCGCCGAGCCAGGCGTCGAAGTCGGCCAGCGCCGACTCGACCGCGCGGAACTCCCGCCACGGCAGCCCGAGGTCCAGGCTCGGCGCGGCGGCGGTGCCCAGCTCCAGCACCCGCTGCCGCTGCTCCGGCGGCACCCCGAGGATCTCGGCGATCACGGTCACCGGCAGCAGCGCGCAGTAGGCCTCGACGAGGTCCACCGGGCGGTCCGGGTCCAGCGCGTCCAGCAGCTCGCGGGCGATCTCCTCGGTGCGGGCCCGCAGCTTCTCCACCGCGCGGACGGTGAACACGCGGGTCACGAGCTTGCGGTAGCGGGTGTGGTCCGGCGGCTCGGTGGCCAGCAGCGACGGCGGCGCGATCGGGTGCAGCGTGTCCGACGCCGACCACTCGCTCAGCCGCGCCAGCACCCCGTCGGACCCGGCGCCCACGCCGGCGCGGAAGTCGTTGCTGGTCAGCACTTCCCGCACCGCCGCGTGGCTGGTCGTGACGTAGGCGAAGGAGCCCTTGTAGAGCGGGCCGTGGCCGCGGATCTCGTCGAACAGGCCGGACAACGCGGCGGTGGGGGAGACCGCGGCTTCGGCGACGAGCCGCGCCTGCAGGTCGCCGCGCCGGGCCGCGGCGCGCAGGACCGTGCGGGGCAGCGCGTGGCCGATGCCCCAGCGCACCACCGGTTTCAGGCCGTCCTGCAGCCGGGTCGTCACGACATCCACCTCCACCGTGGTACCGCCGAGTACCAGGCACGGTAGAGCCGGACGTGCCGCCCGGTCAAGCGGCTGGGTTAGGTTGACCGCGTGACGGACGTCGACGTGGCGGGCACCGGGTTCCGCGACCGGCTGCTGCAGGGCATGGCCGCCGCCCTGCGCGAACGGGACTACCACGACGTCACGATCGCCGACGTCGTGAACCACGCGCGCACGTCGAAGCGCACCTTCTACGAGCAGTTCGCGAGCAAGCAGGAGTGCTTCGTCGAGCTGCTGCGGCAGACCAACGCGCGGATGATCCGGGACATCGCGGCCGCGGTCGAGCGGGACGCGCCCTGGCAGGCGCAGGCGCGCCAGGCGGTGGAGGCGCTGATCGCGTCGATGGAGAGCGATCCCGCGCTGTGCCTGAGCTGGATGCGGGCGGCGCCGTCGCTGGGCGAAGCGGGCCGCGCGCTGTCCCGCGAGACGATGGACTCGTTCGTGGCGTTGATGCGCACGCTGGCGGACACGCCCGAACTGCGGGCGGCCGGCGTGGTGCCGCCGTCGCGGGAGCTGGCGATCACCCTGTTCGGCGGGTTGCGCGAGCTGATCGCGATCACCCTGGAGGAGGGCGGGAACCTGGCGGGCACGGTGGACGTGGCGACCGAGGTCGTCATGCTGATCATGGGACCCCGGGCACGCTGACCTGCTCGACGGCCGTCGCGCTCGCCGGGCGGGGGTCCCGCGGGACGACGATCCCGTTCACCGGTGCGAGCATCAGGCGTTGCCCATGACCGCAAACTCACGGCCCTCGCCGAGGTGGCGCACCATCTCGGTGAGAACGCGACAACTCCTCCACGGCCGCGCGCCACGGACGGCTCCGCGAGCACCGGGTCCGCCGCGACCGGGTGCTCGACGTTCGAGGGCAGTCGCGATCGGCGCCCGGCCGAGGTCCACCTCCCGCGGCAGCCTGTTGCCCCCCGGGGCATCTCCCTCAGAATCGGTGCACGGTTCGTGAACAGCCGACCGAGACCGGACACGAAAGAGTGACGTGGGTCACGTTCGTCGCTATCGTCCCTTTATGTCCACAAGTGAGGAACGCACCAGAGAGCGCACGGAGAGCGTGACCTCGGCCCTGCTGACCGGCGGCACCTACCGGGGCCTCGCGGAGCAGAAGCTGTCCCCGGCGGAGGAGCGGTTCGAGCGGGCCCGGCGGACCGTCGGCTTCGTGCTCGCCCCGCTCGTGACCATCGTCTTCCTGTTCGTGCCCACCGCGCTGGACTCCAGCCAGCAGACCCTGGCGGCGGTGCTGCTCGGCGTGGTGGTGCTGTGGGTGTGCGAACCGGTGCCGATCCCGATCGGCGGCCTGATCGGGGTCGCCGCCATCGTGGTCCTCGGCGTGCTGCCCGCCGACGACGTGCTGGAGCCGTTCGGCTCGTCGACGGTGTTCGTCTTCATCGGGGCGTTCATCCTGGCCCAGGCGATGCTCCGGCACGGGCTGGCCCGCCGGTTCGCCTTCTTCATCCTCTCCGTCCCCGGCGTCGGCCGCAGCACCTGGCGCGTCATCGCCGCGCTCGGGTTCGTCACGTGCGTGCTGTCGGCGTTCATCTCCAACACCGCGACCGTCGCGATGCTGCTGCCGACCGCGGTCGGCCTGCTGACCGTCATCGCCGAGCTGATCCGCACCCGGACGCCGGAGGGGGAGCGGTTCGACCCGCTGCGGCTGCGGGTGGGCATCGCGCTGATGCTCGTCCTCGCCTACGGCGCCAGCGTCGGCGGGCTGCTCACGCCGATCGGCTCGCCGCCCAACCTGATCGGGCGCGGCCTGATCGAGGAGGCCACCGGCGAGCGGATCTCGTTCCTGCAGTGGACCACGATGGCGCTGCCGGCCTGCGCGGCGATGTTCGTCGTCCTGATCGTGCTGCTGATCCTGCTCAACCGCCCGGAGATCAAGAAGCTCACCGGCGTCGAGGAGTACGTGGCCGGCGAGCGGGCGAAGCTGGGCGGGTTCTCGGCCGCCGAGCGCAACACCCTGATCGCCTTCAGCATCACCGTCGTGCTGTGGGTGACGCCGGGCATCGTGGCACTGGTGGCAGGCAACGACTCCCGCGCCTACGAACTGGTCAGCGACCGGCTCGACGAGGGCATCGTCGCCGTCCTCGGCGCGGCGCTGCTGTTCGTGCTGCCGACCAACTGGCGGGAGCGCCGGTTCACGCTCACCTGGTCCGAGGCCGCCCGCATCGACTGGGGCACCATCCTGCTGTTCGGCAGCGGCATCATCTTCGGCTCGCTGCTGGCCGACACCGGGCTCGCGGAACGGGTGGGCAACGGGCTGGCCGGCGCGCTCGGGATCGGCAGCGGGATCGCGCTCACGGTCTTCGCGGTGCTGCTGGCGATCCTGGTGTCCGAGACGACCTCCAACACCGCGTCGGCGGCGGTGGTCGTGCCGATCGTCATCCCGATCGCGATCGCCGCCGGGGTCGACCCGTTCACCCCGGCGCTGGCCGCGACCTTCGCCGCGTCGTTCGGGTTCATGCTGCCGGTGTCCACGCCGCAGAACGCGATCGTCTACGGCTCCGGCGCGGTGCCGATCACCAAGATGATCCGCTCCGGCGCGGCGTTCGACGTCATCGGCGCGATCCTGATCATGCTGCTGATCCCGGTGATGGTCGCCGCGGTCGGGTTCGCGTGATGGATGACCGGTCGCCACCCCCGTCGGGTGGCGACCGGCCGGCCCGGGGTCATACGGTCACGGCGGTGCGCCAGCCCGGCTGGTAGGTCTCGCGGGCCATGACCGAGTAGGGCGCGGGGCTGACGATCGCGCGGACGGCGAACTGTTCGTGCGGCTGGACGGTGGTCTTGTGGCTGCCGCCGTCCGGTTCGCCCCAGACGACGGTGACCTCGGCGCCGAGGGGGACGTCGGGGTTGATGGTGGCGAGGGAGAGGGCGGTGCGTTCGTTGGCGCTGTAGCCGGTGAACAGGGACAGTCCGATCACGTTGCCGTCCGCGTCGAGGATCGAGTCGAAGTTGGAGGATCCGTAGTTGGCGTTGGGCAGGTCGAAGAACTGGTAGACCGGGCCGTCCTTGGCGACCGGGTTGGCCAGGAGTTTGCCGACGTCCTCGGCGTTCCAGGCGAGGGTCACCTTGCGGCGTTGGGTGTCCGGGTCGATGGCGGCGAGGGCGTCGCGGCCGATGAAGTCGTGGTCGAACTTGACGAAGCCGCCGTAGCCGAGCTCCCAGGGGTTGAGGTAGTAGTCGCGGATGTCGTCGGAGACGAAGCTGCCGGCGAGCGCGTTGGTGGCTTCGTAGCTCTCGGCGGGCAGCCACTCGCGGTACGGCCGCAGTTCCTCGGCGGTGTAGACGGCGGGCAGCGGCGAGGGGATCCAGCCGGATTCCAGGGTGTTGCAGGAGTAGGCGCGGGCGCCGCAGGGTTCGAGGCCGAACTCGCGGCCGGCTTCCAGGATGGCGTCGCGGATCTTGTCGTAGGTCTCGTACGGGCCCCAGATCTCCAGTCCGGGAGCGCCGGCCATGCCGTGGCGCAGGGTGCGGACGCGCTCGCCGGCGATGGTCAGGTAGCCCATGCGGAAGAACTTGACCTGCTCGACCGGGCCGCCGTTGACTTTCTCGATGACGTCCCATGCGCGCGGTCCCTGGATCTGGAAGCGCCACAGGTCGCGGGTGACGGGTTTGCCGTAGGGGCGGGAGGGGGAGCGCTGGTCCAGCCGCAGGTCGACGTTGTAGCCGCGGGTGGCCTGGTAGGTGAGCCAGTTGGCGACCGGGGCGCGCCCGACGAAGACGAACTCCTCCTCGGCGAGGTGGAACAGGATGCCGTCGCCGATCACGCCGCCTTCGGGGGAGACCGGGACGAACTGCTTGGCGGTGTTGACCGGGAACTTGGCGACGCTGTTGATGCCGGTGTCGGAGATGAGCTTGAGCGCGTCCGGGCCGGAGACGAACAGGTTGACCATGTGGTGGCTCTGGTCGAACAGCACCGCGGTCTCGCGCCAGGCGGTGACCTCGCGGCGGAAGTTGGTGAACTCGCTCGGCACGACGGGGTAGATGTAGGCGCCCAGCTGGGAGTTGCGCAGCAGCTCGACCGGGTTGCCTGCCTGGTCGAGCACTTCCTGCAGGTTCTTGGCGGTCATGCGGGTGATCCGTTCTGGTAGGGGACGTAGGTGACGCCCAGGTCGGTGAGCTTGCTGCGCAGGCCGTAGCGGTCGAGGCCGAGTTCGCCTTCGCGGAAGGCCTTCCGCGTGGCTTCTTCCTTCTCCGCGCGGGTGCGGGACTTGTCGAGGGCGAGGTCGAGGTCGGCGCGGGGCACGACCATGACGCCGTCGTCGTCGGCGAGGACCACGTCGCCGGGGTGGATCAGCTGCCCGCCGACGACGACGGGCACGTTGACCGCGCCCGCGGTGGCCTTGACGGTGCCCTGCGCGGACACCGCGGCCGACCACACCGGGAAGCCCATGGCACGCAGGTCGGCCACGTCGCGGACGCCGGTGGTGGTGACCAGCCCGCGCACGCCCCGGTACTGCAGTGCGGTGGCGAACAGTTCGCCGAACAACCCGTCCTGGCAGGGGGAGGTGGTGGTGACGACGAGGAGGTCGCCGGAGCGGCACTGTTCGACGGCCGCGTGGATCATCAGATTGTCGCCCGGCCAGCACAACACCGTGACAGCGGTGCCGCCGACCCGGACACCGTCCTGGATCGGGCGCAGCTCCGGGCCGAGCAAACCGGTGCGCCCCAAGGCTTCGTGCACGGTCGCCACGCCGAATTCGGCGAGCGCGTCCACTTCCTCGATGGGGGCGCGCGGAGGATCGGTGACGACGACCGTCCTCATGCGAGTTCCCCGGTGACCTGCGGGTAGAGGCGCATGTAGGCCTCGCCCATGGTGTGGTGCGGCAGCCCCAAGTTCGGGCCGGCGTTGCGCTTGACCTGCACGCCACGGCGTTTGGCGAGATCGGTGTAGTAGTCCCACATGTGCTGCTGCGCGGGCAGGCACTCCATCGCCTTGCGTTTGGTGTCGAACACCTCGGTGATGTCCAGCAGCACGTTCGGTTTGAAGTCGCATTGCTCCGGCTGGTGCGGCTCGAAGAAGAACACCGGCGGCGCGCCCAGCGGCTCGCCCGGGGCGTCGTAGCCGATGGCCTGCGCCAAAACCCGCGCCTGCAACGCCATCCGCGCGGCCGCGGGGTGGTCGCCGTTGTAGGGGTCGGCCAGCGGGTGCGTCAGCACCACCGACGGGTTGACCTCCCGGTAGACACGCACCATCCGGTCGACCAGCTCAGGGGTCTCTTGCAGCGGGTAGTCGCCGGCGTCGAGGAACTCGATCTCCGCGCCCAGGACTCCGGCGGCGTTTTCGGCTTCGCCGCGGCGGATCTTCTTGATCTCGTCCAGCGTTTTGCCCTCGCGCCAGGCCTTCGCGGACTCGCCGCGCTCGCCGAAGCTCAGGCACAGCACCTTGGCCCGCCGGCCCCGGCTGGTGGCCAGGGCGATCGCACCCGCCGCGCGCCAGACGAAATCCCCCGCGTGCGCGCTGACCACCAGTAATGTCATCGCCTTCTCCTCGTGTCGTCGTCGGCACCCACGATGGACACTAGGAGCCACGCGGGGCCGCCGTGAGGTCCTCCAGACGGCTCCGGCGTGCGTCATTTGTCGCGCCCGGGGCTGTCTCGATGCCGGGCGAAACCCCGCGCCGGCTCGGGTCTACTGGGCTGCATGAGCCACTCCGGTCGCCTGGCGGATCTCGTGCGCGCCATGAGCTACGAGGTCATGCCGTTCCCGAGCACCGAACGGAACGTCCTCGAGCACGTGCCGGTGACCGTGCCGCTGACGGTCACGGTCACCGAGGCGAAGGGGCTCGACACCACCCTCGACCTCACCGAACGGCTGCTCGGCCACGGTTACCGCGCTACCCCGCACCTCGCCGCGCGGCTGTTCCGCGACGACCGGCACGTCGCGGACGTGGCGTCCCGTCTGCGGGAGGCCGGCGCCGACTCGGTGTTCGTCGTCGGCGGCGACGCACCCGCTCCGGCCGGTCGCTTCCCGGACGCGTACTCGCTGCTGCAGGCGCTTGAGCGCGCCGGGCACTCCTTCCGCCAGGTCGGCATCGGCGGCTATCCCGAAGGGCACGGCGTGATCCCGCAGGAGGCGGTCGACCTCGCGCTGAAGCAGAAGGCGCCGCTGGCCACGCGGATCCTCACGCAGATCTGCTTCACCGCCGCGACCACGCACGCGTGGGCGGAGCGGATCGCCGCGTCCGGCATCGACCTGCCCGTGCACGTCGGCATCCCCGGCCCGATCAACCGACAGAAGCTGATCCGCATCTCGGCCGGCCTCGGTCTCGGCCAGTCCGCGCGGTTCCTGCGCAAGCAGCAAAACCTGTTGTGGCGGTTCCTGCTGCCCGGCGCCTACCAGCCCGGCAAGCTGGCGCGGCGGCTCGCGTCCCGGCCCGCCGGGAACATCCGCGGCCTGCACATCTTCACGTTCAACGAGCTCCAGGGCACGGAACGGTGGCGGCAGGGCCTGCTGGCCGCGCTCGGCGCCCGGGACGGCCGGTCATGATCGTCGCCAAGGACTACGGGCGGCTCATCGTGCAGGGCGCCGACCGGCCGGGCATCGTCTCGGCGGTGTCGGTGATCCTGGCCGGGCACGGCGCCAACGTGGTCGCCCTTGACCAGTCCACCAGCGACCCCGCGGGCGGCCGGTTCTTCCAGCGCACCGTCTTCCACCTGCCGGACCTGCCGTCGAAGCTGCCCGCGCTGGGCGAGGCGCTGGACGCGAAGCTGGTGGACGAGCTCGGCCTGACCTACCGGCTGGTCGAGGCGCGGCGGCACAAGCGCGTGGCGATCCTGGTGTCCAAACTGGACCACTGCCTGCTGGACCTGCTGTGGCGGCAACGGCGCGGCGAGCTGCGCATGACGGTGCCGATGGTGATCTCCAACCACCCCGATCTCGGCGACGACGTCCGGCAGTTCGGCATCCCGTTCTTCCACGTGCCGGTGGAGAAGGAGCGCAAGGCCGAGGCGGAGAAGGAACAGCTGAACCTGCTCAAGGGCAACGTCGACCTCGTGGTGCTGGCCCGGTACATGCAGATCCTGTCCGGCGGGTTCCTGGACGAGCTGGGCGTGCCGGTGATCAACATCCACCACTCGTTCCTGCCCGCGTTCATGGGCGCGGGCCCGTACCAGCGGGCGAAGGAACGCGGCGTGAAGCTGATCGGCGCGACCGCCCACTACGTCACCGAGGACCTCGACGAGGGGCCGATCATCGAGCAGGACGTCATCCGGGTGTCGCACCGCGAGTCCGCCCGCGACCTGCAGCGCCGCGGCGCCGACGTGGAACGGCTCGTGCTGTCCCGCGCCGTGTCCTGGCACTGCGACGACCGAGTCATCCGCGACGGCAACACCACCGTCGTCTTCTGAAGGAGGGGACATGGGCCAGGCACGCGACGACTACGTCCTGGATCTCGCGGCCAGCAGGCGGGGCTACGCCCTGAACCGGATGTGCCTGTCGCTGAAGGACGCCGCCAACCGCGAGCGGTTCAGCGCCGACGAGGCCGCCTACTGCGATGCCTACGGGCTGTCGCCGGAGCAGAAGAAGGCGGTCCTGGACCGGGACTGGACCGGGATGCTCGACCTGGGAGCGTCCATTTTCTACACCTACAAGCTGGCCATGATGGACCGGAAGTCGATGCAGTACCTCGGTGGCGTGTTCACCGGGATGACCGCGGAGGAGTTCGCGGCGGCGCTGCGCTCGGGAGGGCGGAAGTTTGGCTGAGGTGATCTGGGGTCTGGCGACCTCGCACGTGCCCTCGATCGGGGCGGCCATGGACAACGGCAAGACCGGCGACGAGTACTGGAAACCGTTGTTCGACGGCTACGCCCGGGCCCGGGAGTGGATGGCCGAGCACACGCCGGACGTCGCGATCGTGGTCTACAACGACCACGCCAACGCGGTCGACCTGGACCTGGTGCCCACCTTCGACATCGGCACCGCGGAGTCCTACCAGGTGGCCGACGAGGGCTGGGGCCGCCGCCCGGTGCCGGTGGTGCGGGGGGCGCCGGAACTGAGCGAGCACCTGGTGCGCGAGCTGGTGGACGAGGGGTTCGACCTGGCCACCTTCCACCGCCTCGACGTCGATCACGGGCTGACCGTGCCGCTGTCGGTGTACTGCCCGGAGCCGGGCGAGGCGTGGCCGTGCCGCGTGATCCCGTTGCTGGTCAACGTGATCCAGTACCCGCAGCCGACCGCGGCCCGCTGCTACGCGCTGGGGCAGGCGCTGGGGCGGGCGATCCGGTCGTTCCCCGGCGCGGAGAAGGTCGCCGTGTTCGGCACCGGCGGGATGTCGCACCAGCTGGCCGGCGCGCGTGCCGGGCTGATCAACAGCGAGTTCGACCGGATGTACCTGACGGCGATCGAGACCGAGCCGGCGAAGCTGGCCGCGCTGACCCGCGAGGACTACATCCGGCTGGCCGGGACGGAGGGGATCGAGCTGATCATGTGGCTGGTGATGCGCGGCGCGCTGAGCGAGAACATCCGGCGGGTGCACGAGACCTACCACGTGCCGGCGTCCAACACCGCCGCCGGGATGGCGCTGTTCGAGGAGCTGGGCGCATGAGCACCTTCGTGCTGGTGCACGGCGCGTGGCACGGCGGCTGGGTGTGGCAGCGGGTCGCGCCGCTGCTGCGCGCCGCCGGGCACGAGGTGCACACGCCGACGCTGACCGGGGTGAGCGATCGCGCGCACCTGCTGAGCCCGTCGGTCGGGCTGGGCACGCACGTCGAGGACGTCGCGGCCCTGATCGAGGCGTGGGACTTGGACGACGTGGTGCTGGTCGGGCACAGCTACGCGGGGCAGGTGATCACCGGCGTGGCCGACCGGGTGCCGGACCGGGTGGCGCGGCGCGTGTACCTGGACGCCTTCGTCGGCGACGACGGGGAGGCCGCGGTCGACCTGCAGCCGGAGACGATCGCCGGGCACTACCGCGAGTCGGTCGCCACGGCCGGGTTCGGGTGGCTGATCCCGGTGCGGTCGCTGCAGGTGCTCGGGGTGACCGAGCAGTCCGATGTGGACTGGCTGAGCGCGCGGCTGACCCCGCACCCGTGGCTGAGCTACACCGAACCGCTGCGCCTGACCGGCGCGGTGGAGCGGGTGCCCGCGGCGTTCGCCGAGTGCACCGACTGGATGCGGGTCTTCCAGCCCCACGCCGAGCGGGCCGCCGCGCGGGGCTGGCCGGTGCACACGATCGCCACCGGCCACGAGGCGATGGTCACCGCGCCCAAGGAACTGGCCGGCCTGCTGTTGTCCCTGGTCTGAGGAGGAGTCTTTCGTGGAGTTCCTGGTCCGCACGGAGAACCGGCTGCCCGCCGACACGCCCGGCCAGACCCGCGACCAGCTGCGCAAGGCGGAGCGGGAGCGGGCGATGGAGCTGCGGGCGGACGGCGTGCTGAAGCGGCTGTGGCGGGTCCCCGGCCGCAACGCCACGATCGGCCTCTACGAAGCCGAGGACCCCGCCGCCCTGCACGACGCGCTGACGTCGCTGCCGATGTGGCCGTGGATGGACGTGACGGTGGAGGCACTGGCGACGCATCCGCAGGAGCGCTGAGCGCGCCAGGGCTTCCCGGAGGAGCGGACGCTCCCGGCGCGTTCCTGGGCGCTCTGAGTGCGCAGCGTTTCCCGGAAGTGCAGGGCACTCGGCGCGTCCCTGGGGAGGCGCAGCGCGTCGCCGGTGGGGAGGGCGCCGCTTGCCTCGCCGTGGTGGGCTCGGGCCGTGGTGGCGCTGCTCGCCTGGAGCCGTGCGAAGCTTCCCCCGGAGGATCGGTCGCGCCCGGCGCGTTCCTGGGAGCTCTGAGTGCGCAGCGTTTCCCGGAAGTGCAGGCCGCCCTGCGCGTCCCCGGGGGAGGCGCAGCGCGTCGCTGGTGGGGAGGGCGCCGCGGCCTCGCCGTGGCGGGGTCGGGCCGTGGTGGCGCTGCTCGCCTGCAGCCGTGCGAAGCGCCTCCCGGAGGATCGGTCGCGCCCGGCGCGTTCCTGGGAGCTCTGAGTGCGCAGCGTTCCCGGAAGTGCAGGCCGCCCTGCGCGTCCCCGGGGGAGGCGCACCGCGTCGCCGGTGGGCAGGGCGCCGCGGCCTCGCCGTGGCGGGCTCCGGCTGCGGTGGCGCTGCCTGCCTCCAGCCGTGCGGAGCGCCTCCCAGCGCCCCCAGAGCGCTACGCGCGCAGCGCCTCCCCGAGCACGTCCATCGCGTCGTGCAGGAGGTCGTCGCTGATCGTCAGCGGTGGCAGGAACCGCAGGACGTTGCCGTGCGTGCCGCAGGTCAGCACGATCACCCCGCGCTCGTGGGCCGCCGCCGCGACCGCCTTCGCCAGCGCCGCGTCCGGCTCGGTCGTGCCCGGCCGCACCAGCTCGACCGCGATCATCCCGCCGCGACCGCGCACGTCGCCGATCCGCGGGTCGTCCAGCCCGCGCAGCCGGGACTTCAGCAGCGAGCCGATCTCCCGCGCGCGGGCCACGAGCCCGTCCTGCTCGATGGTCTCGATGGCGGCCAGCGCGGCCGCGCACGCGAGCGGGTTGCCGCCATAGGTGCCGCCGAGCCCGCCGGCGTGCACGGCGTCCATGATCTCCGTCCGCCCGGTCACCGCCGACAGCGGCAGCCCGCCCGCGATGCCCTTCGCCGTCACGATCAGGTCCGGCACCACGCCCTCGTGGTCGCACGCGAACCAGTCGCCGGTGCGGGCGAACCCGGTCTGGACCTCGTCGGCGACGAACACCACCCCGTTCGCCCGGCACCACGAGGCCAGCGCGGGCAGGAAACCGGGCGCGGGCTCGACGAACCCGCCCTCGCCCTGGATCGGCTCGATCACCACCGCCGCCAGGTTCGCCGCGCCGACCTGCTTCTCGATCACGTCCAGCGCGCGGTTCGCGGCCTCGGCCCCGGACAGTCCGCCGTCGCGGAACGGGTAGGACAGCGGCGCGCGGTAGACCTCGGGCGCGAACGGCCCGAACCCGTGCTTGTAGGGCATGGACTTCGCGGTCATCGCCATCGTGAGGTTGGTGCGGCCGTGGTAGGCGTGGTCGAACACGGCCACCGCGCCGCGGCCGGTGTGCGCCCGCGCGATCTTGACCGCGTTCTCGACGGCCTCCGCGCCAGAGTTGAACAGCGCCGTGCGCTTCTCGTGATCGCCGGGCGTCAGGCGGCCGAGCGCCTCGGCGACGGCCACGTACCCCTCGTACGGGGTGACCATGAAGCACGTGTGGGTGAAGGCCTCCACCTGTTCCCGCACCGCGCGCGCGACCCGCGGGTTGCTCGCGCCGACGGTGGTGACCGCGATGCCCGAGCCGAGGTCGATCAGGTGGTTGCCGTCGACGTCGACCACGATGCCGCCGCCGGCCGCGGCCGCGAAGACCGGCATCGTGGTGCCGACCCCCGCGGCGACCGCGGCGCCCTTGCGCGCCATCAGTTCGCGGGATCGCGGTCCCGGGATCGCCGTTTCCAGCCGCCGCTGCTGGTGGATTCCTGTGCTCGTGCTCGTGGTCATGCCCCAGTTTCGGGAGCGACGCGTCATGCTGTCCAATACTTGGTCGGCAGAATTTTGATGCCCAGGAGGCATATATGGAGTTGCGGCACCTCCGGTACTTCGTGGTGACCTGCGAGGCCGGCACGGTCAGCCGGGCGGCCGAGCTGCTGCACATCACCCAGCCGAGCCTGTCCCGGCAGCTGCGCCAGCTGGAGGACGAGCTGGGCGCCGAGCTGTTCGACCGCGCCGGGCGGCGGATGACGCCGTCGCGGGTCGGCCGGGCCCTGCTGGGAAACGCGCGGGACGTGCTGGAGCGGGCCGCGGCGCTGAAGACGGCGGCGACGTTCCACGCGCACGGGCGCATCGACCGCCTCACGATCGGCGCGCCGACGGTGACCCTGACCGATGTGGTGGCCCCGTTCATCGCGACGCTGGCGCCCGAGGACCCGACGATCGACGTGCTGGGCGCGGACGGGCTGTCCGCGGTGGAGACCCTGGCGCGCGGCGCCGATCTCGCGATCGCCACGGCCGCGCCGCGTGCGCCCTACCGGTCGCGGCGGCTGGCGGTGCTGCCGGTGTGGGCGTACGTGCCGGAGCGGCACCCGTGGAGCGGCCGGGGGAGCGTGCCGCTCGCGGAGGTGCTCGAAGAGCAGGTGATCGTGCTGCCGCCGGCGTTCACCGCGCGCCAGTCGCTGGACGCGGCGCTGCTGGAGCTGGGGACGACCTACGCGCGGGTGATCGAGGCCGCGAACGGCACGGTGGCGCAAGCGCACGCGGCGGCGGGCCGGGGCGTGGCGCTGGTGTCGGACGACCCGCGGTTCGGGCTGGTGCCGCTGCGGGTGCGCACGGGGGAGCGCCGGCTGGAGATCAAGCTGACCGCGGCGTGGGATGCGCGCCACGAGGCGGCGGCGACGCTGGAGGTGTTCGCCGAGCGGTTGAGTGATTTCGTGGGGGAGCGGTACGGGTGAGCGCTCGTTGGGGGAAGGCGATCACGGCAGCGCGATGCGCACGCCGAGCCCGACCAGCAGCGTGCCCATCACGGCGTCGATCGCGCGCCGCACCCGCGTCGCGGACAGCACCCGCCGCAGCGCGCCGACGACGTTCGCGAGCACCAGGTACCAGACGAGGGTGACCCCGGACGCCACGACGGCCAGCAGCAGGTGGTCACCGGCCCCGGCGCCGGCGGGCACGAACTGCGGCAGGAGCGCCAGGAAGAACGCCGCCACCTTGGGGTTGAGCAGGTTGCACACCAGCCCCTGGCGGAACGCGCTGCCCGTACCCGCGGCCGGTCCGGGCGCGGTGTACCGGCCGCGGCGGGCGGTGAGCAGGGTCCGGACGCCCAGCACCAGCAGGTACGCCGCGCCGGCGAGCTTGACGACGGTGAACGCGACCGCGGACGCGGCGAGCAACCCGGCCAGGCCCAGCGCGGTGACGATCGCCCAGCAGAACACGCCGGTGGTGATCCCCGCCGCGCAGGCCATGCCGGCCCGCCGCCCGGAGACCAGCGCGTTCTTGCTGACGATCAGGAAGTCCGGCCCCGGCGCCATCGCGGCGAGCACGATGACACCCCCGAGCGCCGCGAGCTGGGTCATGGTCACCCGCCGACGATACCGCCAGGGTCGTCCCCCGCACGCGGTTTTCCGGAGAGGTCCACAGTGGACCTGCGAGACGGGCATGGTTCGCGCGGCGCCGGTGGCGGCTTGATCGTCAGGTGAGGGGCGCCCACGGAGGCGCGGGCGGGGCAGGATCGCCGTTGTGGGTGAGGGGCTTCGCCTAGGGGGTCGGGCGGGCAGGTGGGTCGTGCGGGTGGGGCGGGTTTGCGTCGGCGTGGGTGGGTGGCTCGGGGCGGTCAGGCGGGCGTGCCGGCCGGGCAGGTTCGTCCGGCGTGGGTGGCTGCCGACTCTGCCCACGGGAGGCGGGTGGCCCCGTGGGGTGTGCGGGTGGGGTGGGTTTGGGTTGGTGTGGGTGGGTGGCTCAGCCACGGGTTCGGGGCGGTCAGGTGGGTCGCGCGGCCGGCAGGTTCGTCAGGCGTGGGTGGCTGCCGGCTCTGCCTACGGGAGGCGGGTGGCCCCGTGGGCTGCGCGGGGAGGGCGGCTTTGCGTCGAGGTGGGCGGGCAGGTTCGTCTCGTGCAGGTGGCCGAACTCTGCCTACCGGAGTCGGGCTGCGCGTGCCGCCCGCCGCTCGGTCAGTCCGCCTACGGAGTCGCGGGCGGCGGCCGGCGCGGCTCGCGTCCGGAACGGATCCTCAGGCGGCCCGCGCCGCGCCGCGGCCGAGGCGGGTCAGCAGGTCGTCCCGGTGCAGGTCGGCCACCGGGGACAGCAGGTCGGGGTGCCGCAGCAGTACCGCGGCCTGCCGGTCGCGCACGTCGGGGTCGGTGAGGCGCCGGAAGTCCGGCGCGAGGCCCGCCGCGTGGACCGAGCCGCTCACCGTCGCGGCCGCGGCCACCGCCAGGGAGCGGTCTGCGAGCAGGCACGCCGCCCAGCTGGCGACGACCTCGTCCACCCACGTGCGCCACGCGGTGTCCTCGCCCGGCACCACATCGACGCCCGCCACCCAGTCCAGCCGCCCGGACCCACCGGGCCCGACGACCCCGAGGAGCCCCGCGTCCAGCGCCGTGGGGTACCGCAGCCACGCGGCCACCGTCGCGGCCTGGCGGCACTGCGCCTCCGCCAGTGCGGCGCTCAGCGGGCCACGCTCGGGCGGGTACGCGCGCAACAGCCACTGCGCGGTGGCCGCGATGACGGACGACAGGTCGGCGGACACTTCCGAGCACCTTCCGGAAACGTGGGGGTCGGAGCACGCTAACAGCTCGCCGCGGCCCTTCCGGCGCACTTTTGCCGCACGTCACAGCCGTCGTGACCGCGGTCATGCGAACACCCCGAACGCAAAAAACGCGACGATCGGAAGATCGCCGCGTTCTGCGGAGGTGGTGCGCGATACTGGGATTGAACCAGTGACCTCTACCGTGTCAAGGTAGCGCTCTCCCGCTGAGCTAATCGCGCGAGGTGGAGACGGGATTCGAACCCGTGTACACGGCTTTGCAGGCCGTTGCCTCGCCTCTCGGCCACTCCACCGTGCGGGCCCGAGTGGGCTCCTCCGAGCGGACGACGGGATTCGAACCCGCGACCCTCACCTTGGCAAGGTGATGCGCTACCAGCTGCGCTACGTCCGCCTACCGTGACTCCGGGTTCCGAAGGTCCCCGTCGTCGTGGTGTGAGAGAACAATATCCGACCCGGCAACCCGCGAAAACAGGGGGGTGGGTGTTCCGCGCCCCCCGCGCGGGTGCTATCCAAGATCGTTTGGAATCAGGTGCGTGAGGGCGTCGTCCATGTCGATCCACAGGTGCTCGTTGCCCGGCAGCACCACGTCGTAGGTGCGGTCCAGGAAGTCGGCGAGCTCCTGGGCGGACGCCTCGAACACGGCGTGCCCGGACGGCGAGTTCAGCTCGATCATCACCGACTCGGGGTCCTCGACCGACGGGCGGATGCGGACGTCGCCGTCCCCGGCCTCGGCCAGCAGGCCGTCGGCGAGCAGGTCGCGGGCGTACACCCATTCGACCCAGCCGGCGCGGCCGGTGCGGAACGCCGCGACGACCGCGTACGGGTCGCGGGTGTCGTACCGCAGCTCCACCTTCACCGGCACGGCCGGGGCACGCGGCGCGAGGAGGTCGAACACCGCTGTGGAGCGGAGCGTCACGTGGTCGTTGCGCATCGTCTTACCTTTCGTCTCCCTTCACGGCCCGCTCGGCCGAGCTTCGAGTGTGAGACGCACGTACCCGCCGTCTCGCTTCGCGAAATCACCGGGCTTCACCCGGACGGGTTCGCGGCACCTCTCGCACTCGCGCTCGCGCGGTACCGGCCTGCGGGACCGGCCTCGCTGATCGTCTACCCACACATACTGCTCGGTTTAACGCGGGCAGGACAGCGTGGCTTCGCCGCCCGGCACGTGACCTGGATCGCTCCACGGCCGGGGCCGACCTCGATCACCTCGGGCTTCTCCGCAGCGTGTCGGGTCATATCCGCAGCGTGTGGTCCAAAGACCACCCGTTTGCAGTGCCCGGCAGGCTATCCGCTAGAGTTCCTTCTCGTACGGACGGGGGCGATTAGCTCAGCGGGAGAGCGCTTCGTTCACACCGAAGAGGTCACTGGTTCGATCCCAGTATCGCCCACCACCGAAACCGGCCCCAGGTGAAGCCACTCTGACGTCCAGTCCCAAGGCTTCCAACCTGGGGCTGTTTTGTTTCATTCCGGCACTGGTTCCACGTCACTCTGGCGCGGGAGACCGCCGTCACCTCCCTCTCGTTCGCCAGGCCGATCCGGTGTGACGGCTGCGTGAAGCGGTGTGGTCGCGGTAACATGAAACGCTCGCTCCTGCTGCTGAAACGAGGTGAGTTCGCTGTCGCCGCACCGGAACTCCGACGAACCTCCCCCCGCCGAAGATCGCGACTACTCCCTGCGCGCCGTCGACCGGGTGTGCGCCATCCTCAACCTGCTGCAGGAGTCGGTGGACGGCATCACCCTCAACGAGGTGGTCGAGGCCACCGGGATGCCGAAGTCCTCGGCCTACCGCTACCTCTGGACGCTGGAGGCCCACCGCTACGTCGAGCGGGACGAGGCGACCGGCCTGTGCCGGCTGGGCCTGGGCTTCCTCGGCATGCAGTCCCGGCACCTCGAACTGCTGCGCGAGCGGGTGCGGCCGTGGCTGGAGGGCGTGCGGGACGAGTTCGGCGAGACCGCGAACCTCGGGCTGCTGGACAGCGACCACATCATCTACATCGACATCATCGAAAGCCGCCGCGGCGTGCGGCTGGCCGCCTCCCGCGGCGACCGCGACCCGCTGCACTCGACGGCGCTGGGCAAGGCGATCACCGCCCACCTGCCCGAGGCGCGGGTGCGCGAGCTGCTGGAGCGCTCCGGGATGCCGGCGCGCACCGAACGCACCATCGTCACGGTCGAGGACTACCTCGCCGAGCTGGACAAGGTCCGGGCCCAGGGGTACGCGGTCGACGACGGCGAGAACGAGGCCGACGGGCGGTGCGTCGCCGTGCCGCTGCTGGGGACCAACCTGCCCGCGGCGATCTCGCTGAGCGCCCCGGCGGCGCGGTTCCCGCAGCGGGACGTGGCCGGGGCGGCGAAGGCGTTGCGGCGCATCGCGGAGCAGATTTCCACCCGGCCCTCCGGCGAGGTGGCGTAGGCGTCCACCGGGCGCGTTCCGTGATTCCGGCCCGCGGTCGCCGCGGGCCGTGGAGATTCTTTGGTGGGAAGGGAACCCCGGTGCACCGGGGAGGGCGGAAAGACGCAAGTGCGCCGAGGTTCCCTCGCCAACCAGCCGCGGCCGGGTGTCAATGGCTGTGGCACTACAGCTGGCCGCCGCCCCGGTGAGGAACAACCGTGCGGCGGGAGCAATCCTCGCCGCCGGGCGGCCCTCCGGCAATGCCCCGAACGGGGCAATTTCAGCTTCTACGTTTTACTAGATGAAACACATGCGGAAGTGGTCAATTAACCGGCTACCAGGAGTAGTTGTTTGCGGCTGAGCAACGACCGCGGTCCGTCATCTCGCCGTGATCGAACCGTGGCCGGAGAGTCGCCGGACCACCGGGAAATTCCTTGGAGTGGCTTGTAACACCACTCTGAACGTCACCGATTCCAGGGCAGATGCCACCCCAGCCGGGGTCGGCGGAGCAAAGAGCACGATTACTTTGCGTAATCGTCGGCGTGATCGGGGCGCGCCGGCACCCAGCCGGACGTCGCGGGAGGTCGGATGGAAGAGCCGGTGCGGAAGCCCATGCCGCTCGGGGAGGCGGTCCTGGGTTCCGAGACGCGAGGCCTCGCGGGCCACGCCCGGCTGCACGCCGTCGGCCCGGGCGAGAAGGCCACCCCCCGCGCGGCCGCCCAGCCGTGGGAGACCCGGTACCGCGCCTACGTGATCACCGCGGACGTGGTCGCCACGCTGCTGGTCATCGTGACCGGCGCGCTGCTGATCCTCAACATCACCGGGCGGCCCTACTTCCTGCACGCGTCGGGCACCGCGTTCGCGATCCTGTGCTCGCTGCCGGTCAACCACGCGTGGAGCCAGCACGTGCTCGGCGAAGGCACCGAGGAGTTCCGCCGCCTCGGCCGCAGCCTCGTGATCGCCGCGGTGGTCGTCGCGCTCGCCGGGCTGCTCTTCGGCGCGCTCGACGTGCAGCCGTGGGTCTTCTACGCGGTCCCGGCCGTCGCGCTGATCGCGTTCCCGCTGCGGTACGGACTGCGGCAGGTGCTGCACCGCAAGCGCCGCGCCGGCGAGTGCATGCACTCGGTCATCGCGGCCGGGTCGCCGGACACCCTGCGCGACCTGATCGACCGCACCCGCACCGAATCGCACGTCGGGTGGCAGGTGTCGGCCGTGTGCACCGCGACCGGGCAGGGCGAGCGCGGCACCGGCGAGATCGGCGGCATCGCGGTGGCAGGCCGCCTCGACGAGCTCGCCGACCAGGTCCGCCGCGGCGGCTACCGGGTCGTGGCGGTCACCTCCGATCCGCATTGGACACCGGAGCGGCTGCAGCGGCTGGCGTGGGACCTGGAGGGCACGGGCGCGGAACTGGTAGTCGCCCCGGTGCTGATGGAGATCGCCGGCCCCCGGCTCAACGTGTCCGGAGTGCTCGGCATGCCGCTGCTGCGGGTCTCGGCGCCCACGTTCACCGGCGGCCGCCGGGTCGTGAAGGACGTCGTCGACCGCATGGGCGCCGCCGCGCTGCTCGTGCTGGCCGCGCCGCTCCTGCTCGGCATCGCGGCGCTGATCAAGCTCAACGACCGCGGCCCGGTGTTCTACCGCCAGCTGCGCGTCGGCCGGGACGGCCGCACCTTCACGATGGTCAAGTTCCGCACCATGGTCATCGACGCCGACCGCCTGCGGCACGGCCTGCTCGGCGACAACGAGGGCTCCGGCCCGCTGTTCAAGCTCCGCCGCGACCCGCGCATCACCCGCGTCGGCGCGGTGCTGCGCCGGTACTCCCTGGACGAGCTGCCGCAGCTGTTCAACGTCCTGGGCGGCACCATGTCGCTGGTCGGCCCGCGGCCGCCGCTGCCCGCCGAGACCGAGAACTACGAGCGCGCCGCGCGCCGCAAGCTGCTCGTCAAGCCGGGCATGACCGGGCTGTGGCAGGTCAGCGGCCGCAGCGACCTGTCCTGGGAGGAGAGCGTCCGCCTCGACCTGCGGTACGTCGAGGACTGGTCGCTGGCGCTGGACATGGCGATCCTGTGGAAGACCTTCCGCGCGGTCACCGGAGGCCGGGGCGCGTACTGACGCCGCCTCTGGCACCCTTGCCCGACGTGCAGGCACTCACCTTCCCCCGTCTCCGCTCGGTCGCGCTGCTCGGCGCCCACTGCGACGACCTCGCCATCGGCGCCGGCGGCGCGCTTCTCACGCTGTGCGCGCACCGGCCGGACCTCGAGGTGCACGCGCTCGTCCTGTCCGGCGGCGGCACCGAGCGCGCCGCCGAGGAAGAGGCCGCGCTGGCCGAGTTCTGCGCGCCGGCGCGCGTCGAGCTGACCGTGCTGGACCTGCCCGACGGGCGGATGCCCGCGCACTGGAACGCGGTCAAGGACGCGGTCACCGCGCTGCGCGGCCGGGTCACCCCGGACCTGGTGTTCGCGCCGCAGCCGGGCGACCGCCACCAGGACCACCGGTTGCTCGCCGAGATCGTGCCCACCGTGTTCCGCGACCAGCCGGTGCTCGGCTACGAGATCCTCAAGTGGGACGGCGACCTCGGCCAGCCGACCGTGTACCAGCCGCTCACCGAGGAGGTCGCCGAGTCGAAGGCCGACCTGCTGGCCAAGCACTACCCGTCGCAGCACGGCCGCGACTGGTACACCCGCGACGCGTTCCTCGGCCTCGCCCGGCTGCGCGGGGTGCAGCAGCACACCCGCTACGCCGAGGCCTTCTACGTGGACAAGCTCGCGCTGGCGCTCGGGGAGGGGGCGCGGTGATCACCTGCCGGGCGTGCGGCGCCACCGACGGCGAGGTCGTGCTGGACCTGGGGGAGCAGCCGCCGTGCGACCTGTTCCCGCCCGCGGCCGATCCCGGCCCGGATCCGGTGTGGCCGCTGCGGATGTGGATGTGCGCGCGGTGCGCGCTGGCCCAGCTGGCCGAGGATCCGGGCACGGCCGAGGAACCCGCCGGGGTGGAGCCGAAGGCGCTGACCGACCAGGCCGCCGCCGCGGTCACCCGGCTCACGGGTGCCGGGCTGGTGCGGCCGGGCGCGACGGTGGCGGAGTTCGGCAGCCCGCACGGCGGTTCGTGGCTGCCGTTGCTGCGCGCCGCGGGCATGCGGGAGGCGGCCGCGGACGAGCCAGCGGACGTCGTCGTCGACTGCTTCGGGCTGATGCACGAACCGGACCAGCGCGCGGCGATGGCCCGGCGCGCGGCGCGGCTCGCGCCCGGTGGCGCCCTGCTGATGCAGTTCCACTCGCTGGCCTCGATCGTCCGGCAGGGGCAGTGGAACGCTTTGCGGCACGGGCACTTCGCCTACTACTCGGCTCCGGCGGCGATCACCCTGGCCGCGTCCGCGGGCCTGCGGCCCGGCCGCAGCTGGACTTTCGACCTCTATGGCGGCACCGTGCTCCTCGAACTCGCCCGTGACGCGAGCCCGGCGGCGGAGACCGACGGCCTGGTGGCCGGGGAACGCGCCGCCGGCGCCGACCGGATCCCGGTCGTCGCCGGGCTCGGCCGGGCCGTCGAAGCGGGCTGCGACCGCATCCGCGCGCGCTTGCGGGAGCACGCGGGGCAGCGCGTGGTCGGCTACGGCGCCGCGTCCCGGGCGGTGGTGTTGCTGCGCCGCGCCGGAATCGATATCGATCTGTTGCCGGAGATCGCGGACGTCTCGCCCGCGAAGCACGGTCGGCGGATGCCCGGTACCCGGATTCCGGTGGTATCAACGGAAGTCCTCACCCACCCGATCCCGCGAGCCGTCCTGCTGTTCGTCCCCGATCTCGAGCCCGAGGTGCGCGCCGCCTTCCCGCAGCTCGACGGCGACCACTGCGAGTGGATCGTGGCATGAATCGTGGCCGGTCAAACCGGTCAAAACGCGAAGATGATCTCGTCTTGGTGACTTCTCGTGAGTCCGGGCACTACGGCGAGTGGTAGTGATCACCCGATCGGGGTGAACTGATCACCCGGTTGCTCGTAACGCTGGCCACTGGCATCCCTATAGTCACGTTGACATAGGCCCCTTTTCCGGGGCGGGAGGATCGATCACCGGGGAGCAAGCCGCACCATGTCAGCCCAGACGCTGTCCTGCCGCCTGTGCGGTTCGCCGGGTCTGCGCAGCGTGGTCGACCTCGGCGCGAGCCCGCCCTGCGAGTCGTTCCTCGCCGCGGCGGATCTCGACGCGCCGGAGCCGGCGTACCCGCTGCACCTGCGGATCTGCCCGGAGTGCCTGCTGGCCCAGCTGCCGCCCCTGATCGATCCCGTCGAGACGTTCACCGAATACGCTTACTTCTCGTCGTTTTCCCACTCCTGGCTGGCGCACGCCGGGAAGTTCGTCGACACCGCCGTGAGCCGCCTCGGGCTCGGCCCGGACTCCTTCGTCGTCGAGGTCGCCAGCAACGACGGCTACCTGCTGCGCAACGTCGTCGGCCGCGGCTTGCGCTGCCTGGGCATCGAGCCGTCGGTCAACGTCGGCGCGGCCGCGCGCGAGGCCGGGGTGCCGACCCTGACCGCGTTCCTGACCCCGGAGACCGGCGCCGCGGTCCGCGCCGAGCACGGGCCCGCGGACCTGGTGGTGGCCAACAACGTCTACGCGCACATCCCGGACGTCCTCGGCTTCACGAAGGGCCTGCGGGCGCTCGTCGCCGACGACGGCTGGGTCTCGATCGAGGTGCAGCACCTGCTCAGCCTCGTCGAGCTGACCCAGTACGACACGATCTACCACGAGCACTTCCAGTACTACACGCTCGCTTCCGCGCAGCGGGCGCTGGCGACCGGCGGCTTGGCCGTGACCGACGTCGAACTGCTGGACACGCACGGCGGCTCGATCCGCGTGTGGGCGCGGCCGGCCGAGGCCGCCGGCGAGCCGTCCCCGCGGGTCGCCGAGGTGCTCGACCGGGAGCGCGCCGCCGGGCTGCACGAGCTGTCCGGCTACGCCGGTTTCGCGCGCCGGGTCGAGGAGATCCGGCTGTCGCTGCTGGAGTTCCTGATCGGTGCGAAGCGCCGGGGCGAGCGGGTCGTCGGCTACGGCGCGCCGGGCAAGGGCAACACCCTGCTCAACCACTGCGGGATCCGGCCCGACCTGCTCGAGTACACAGTGGACCGCAACCCGTACAAGCACGGCCGGTTCACCCCCGGCACGCGCATCCCCATCCACGAGCCCGAGCGGATCGCGGCGGACCGGCCCGACTACGTGCTCGTGCTGCCCTGGAACCTGCGCGCCGAGCTGACCGAACAACTGGCCCATGTCGCGGGCTGGGGCGGCCGCCTGGTGTTCGCGATCCCGGAGCTGGAGATCGTCTCCCCGAGAAATCCCGTGCTGCACGCTGTCGAGGTGAACTGAATGAAGGTGGTGCTCTTCTGCGGCGGCTACGGCATGCGCATGCGCAACGGCCCCGCGGACGACGTGCCCAAGCCGATGCAGATGGTCGGCCCGCGGCCGCTGCTGTGGCACGTGATGCGGTACTACGCGCACTTCGGGCACACCGACTTCATCCTGTGCCTCGGCTACGGCGCGCGGCACATCACGGACTTCTTCCTGAGCTACACCGAGACCGCGTCCAACGACTTCGTGCTGCGCGGCGGTGAGGTCGAGCTGCTCTCCACCGACATCAGCGACTGGTCGATCACGTTCGTGCACACCGGCGTCGAGTCGCCGATCGGGGAGCGGCTGCGCCGGGTCCGCAAGCACGTCGAGGGCGAGGAGATGTTCCTCGCCAACTACGCCGACGTGCTCACCGACGCCCCGCTCGACGTCATGGTCGACAACCTCGCCGCCTCCGACGCGGGCGCCTCGATGATGGTGGTGCCGCCGCAGTCGTCGTTCCACTGCGTGGAGTTCCGGGACGGCACCAACCGCGTGTCCGGGATCAGCTCGGCCAGCCGCCTGCCGCTGTGGGAGAACGCCGGCTACTTCGTGCTGCGGCAGGAGATCTTCGACCACCTCCCGGAGAACGGCGACCTGGTCGAGGACGGCTGCGCCGCGCTGGCCGAGAAGGACCGGCTGATCGCCTACCCCTACCGCGGCTTCTGGCAGCCCGCCGACACGTTCAAGGAACGCGCGGCGCTGGACGCGGCCTACGAGAGCGGCGCGCGCCCGTGGATGCTGTGGGAACGCCCGTCCCCGATCCCGGCGGAGGTGCGCTGATGCGGGTCCTGCTGACCGGCCACCAGGGCTACCTGGGATCGGTGATGGCGCCGGTGCTGCGCGAGGCGGGGCACGAGGTGCTCGGCCTGGACTCCGGCCTGTTCGCCGCGTGCGTGCTCGGGCCCGCCCCGGACGACCCGCCGGGCGACCCGGTGGACCTGCGCGACGTCACGGCCGACCGGCTGTCCGGTGTGGACGCCGTGATCCACCTGGCCGCGCTGTCCAACGACCCGCTGGGCGCGCTCGCGCCGGAGCTGACCTACGAGATCAACCACACCGCCTCGGTGCAGCTGGCCAAGCTCGCCAAGGACGCCGGCGTGCGCCGCTTCCTGTACGCCTCGACCTGCTCCGTGTACGGCGCGGCGGGGGACGACCTGGTCACCGAGGACGCGCCGCTGCGCCCGGTCACCCCGTACGCGGAGTCCAAGGTGCGCGTCGAGGACGACCTGCACGACCTCGCCGACTCCGGCTTCAGCCCGGTGTACCTGCGCAACGCGACCGCCTTCGGGTTCTCCCCGCGGCTGCGCGCGGACATCGTGCTGAACAACCTGGTGGGCCACGCCGTGCTCACCGGCCAGGTGCGGGTGCTCTCCGACGGCACGCCGTGGCGGCCGCTGGTGCACGCGCACGACATCGCCACGGCGTTCGCGGCGGCGCTCACCGCGCCCGCCGAAGCCGTGCACGACCGGGCGTTCAACGTGGGCACCGAGGCCAACAACCTCACGGTGCGCCAGATCGCCGAGTCCGTGGTCACCGCCGTGCCGGGCTCGCAGCTGCTCATCACCGGCGAGGCGGGCCCCGATCCCCGCTCCTACCGGGTGGACTTCTCCCGCATCCGGGAAGCGCTTCCCGGGTACGCGGCCGTCTGGTCCGTCGAGGACGGCGCCCGCGAGCTGGCCGGGCACTACACCCGCCACGGCCTGACCATGGACGCGTTCACGCAGCGCTACACCCGCCTCGCGTGGCTGAAGTCCGAGCAGGCAGGCGGCCGTCTCGCGGAAGATCTGCGAAGACACCGAACCTGACCGCAGGGCCGCGCGTCACACGATCGAGCACCAGCCCCGCACTTCCCCGACCCGCGCACCAGCCGACCCGGTGTGCCCGCCAGCAAGGACAGCACGGCGTTGACGATCATGGATTCCCCCAGTCCCGTCACCGACTACGAGAACCTGGGCGACGCGTTCGCCTTCGCCGCCGCGCACCCGCCCCGCCGCGGGCCCGACCCGCGCGTCACCGTCGTGGTGCCGGCGAAGAACGAGGCGGCGAACCTGCGTGAGATCCTGCCCGAGCTGCCGCCCGTGCACGAGGTGCTGGTCGTCGACGCCGACACCGGCGACGGCACACCGGAGATCGCGCGTGCCGCGCGGCCGGGCGTGCGGGTCATCAAGCAGACCCGGCGCGGCAAGGGCAACGCGCTGGCCTGCGGCTTCCTCGCCGCGTCCGGCGACGTGATCGTGATGTTCGACGCCGACGGCTCGGCCGATCCGGCGGAGATCCCGCGGTTCGTGGAAGCGCTCACCGACGGCGCCGACTTCGCCAAGGGCACCCGGTTCGCCCCCGGTGGCGGCAGCCACGACATCACACACCTCCGCGCCGCGGGGAACTCCGGGCTCAACCGCCTGTCCAACACGCTCTTCAGCGCCGGGTTCACCGATCTCTGTTACGGCTACAACGCGTTCTGGCGGGATCTGGTTGCCTTGCTGAACCTGCCGCCGGTGTTCGCGCCCGCGGGCGAGGAGATGCTGTGGGGCGACGGCTTCGAGATCGAGACCGTCATCAACTGCCGGATGGCCGCGCTGGGCCTGTGGATCACCGAGGTCCCCAGCGTCGAGCGGGCGCGCCTGCACGGCGAGACCAACCTGCGCACCTTCTCCGACGGCGGCCGGGTGCTGCGCACGCTGGTCGCGGAGTGGCAGCGGGTCGGCCGCCAGCGCCGCAGCCGCCGGTTCGGCCTGTTCACCCCGGACCCGGTCGTGGAAACCCCGGCGGCGCTCGCGCTGGACACGGGAGCGCCCGAAGCATGACCTCGTTCGACACCACCGTGGTGATCTGCGCCTACACCGAGGAGCGCTGGGACGACCTGACCGCGGCGGTCGCCTCCGCCCGCGACCAGTCCGCGCCGCCGCGCGAGATCATCGTGGTCATCGACCACAACCCGGAGCTGGAGCGGCGGGCCGCCGCGGAGTTCGTCGGCGTGACGGTGGTGCCCAACGCCGGGCGGCGCGGCCTGTCCGGCGCCCGCAACACCGCGGTCGGGCTCGCCAAGGGCGACGTGATCGCGTTCCTCGACGACGACGCCGAAGCCGCGCCGGACTGGCTGGAGCAGCTGCTGGCCGGCTACCGCGACCGGGACGTCCTGGCCGTCGGCGGCTCGGCCCGACCGCGCTGGCCGGGCGGGCGGCGGCCGGCCAAGCTCCCCGCCGGTCGCGGGTCGGTGCACGGCGAGCTGGACTGGGTCGTCGGCTGCACCTACACCGGGCAGCCCACGGCGGAGGCCCCGGTGCGCAACCTGATGGGCTGCAACATGTCCTTCCGCCGCGAGGCGTTCACGCTCGCCGGGCTGTTCTCCGAGGACCTCGGCCGCATCGGGCGCACGCCGCTCGGCTGCGAGGAGACCGAGCTGTGCATCCGGCTGCGCCAGGCCTTGCCCGGCGCGCGGATCGTGTTCCGGCCGCAGGCGGTGGTGCGCCACCGCGTCACCCCGGAGCGCACCACGTGGGCGTACCTGCGCCGCCGCGGCTGGGGCGAGGGGCTGTCCAAGGCCTACGTCTCGCGCCTGGTCGGCAGCGAGGCGGCGCTGTCCACCGAGCGCGACTACCTGAGCCGGACCATCCCGGCCGCCGCGGTGCGCGAGTTCGGGCGGCTCGCGTTGTTCCGCACCTCCGGCGCGGCCGGTGTGCTCGGGCTGGTGACCGTGGTGTCCTCGACCGCCGCCGGGTACCTGCGCGGCAAGGCGCAGATCCGCCCGGCGCGGCCACGCCCGTCGTCGTCGCTGGTGCACGGGCCGATCCACATCGCCACCGTGGACGCACGCACCGCCCCCGAGGAGCTGCCGGTGCCGCACCGGCCGGTCGGCCACTACCGCGCGGCGCAGGTGCTCGTCCGCGACGGCGACCGCACCCTCGACGTCCTGCTGCTCCCGGTGGAACGCGGCGTCGTGCGGCTGCCGAAGCTGGCCACCGCGCCCGCCCCGCGGCGGCGGCCGGAGTTCACCCGGCCGCCGGTCAGCGTCGTGATCCCGACCGCCTACCGCAAGCGGCAGGCCGTGGCCAGCGCCCGCGCCGCGCTGGCGGCCGGCTACCCGGACCTCGAGGTGATCGTGGTCGACAACCTGCCGCGGCTGCCCGAGGGCGACGACTGGCTGCGCGGCGAGGTGGAGGCGCTGGGCGCGCGGTACGTGGTGGAGCCGCGCAAGGGCGTCAGCGTCGCCCGCAACACCGGCGCCCGCGTCGCGAGCCACGGCCTGATCGCGTTCGTCGACGAGAACATCACCGTCGAACCCGGCTGGTTCGACGCGGTCACCGAGGAGTTCGCCGCCGACCCCGCGGTGGGGTGCGTGACCTCGCTCGTGCTGCCCGCCAGCCTGGAGACCGACGCCGAGGTCCTGTTCGAACGGCTCAAGGGCTACAGCAACTCGGTGCGGTGGCAGCGGATCGACCGGGACACCGCGCGCGAGGACCCGCTCTACCCGCTGTCCATGGCGCGTTACGGCCCGGGCAGCTGCGCGACCTGGCGGCGGGAGGTCTTCGAGGAGCTCGGCGGCTTCGACCCGCTGCTCGGGGCGGGCACGCCGACGATGGCGGGGGAGGACCTGGACCTGTTCGTGCGGCTGGCCTACGCCGGCGGCGCGGTGGTCCACACCCCGCACGCCGTGGCCCGGCACATCCACCGCGCCGACTGGCTGGAACTGCGGGAGCGGATGCGCGGCTACGGCGTCGGCCTGGCCGCGATGCTCGTGCTGTCCGTGCGCCGCCGCCCGGTTTCCGCGTTCTCGATCCTGCGCCGGGTGCCCCGCGGGGCGGCCCGGCTCGCGTCCCGCACCCCGGAACTCCCGCTGTCCGACCGCGCCGCCCGGTCGCGGCTGCGGCAGCTGCGCCGCGACGAGCGCCTCGGCCTGCTCGGCGGCGCGGCGGCGCTGATGCGGGCCCGGGGTGAGGCCGGAACCGGCCGCCGGTGAAGATGGAGGGCGACGGGCAGGAAGGGCGCGTGTGGTCGAGCAGCAGCTGAGGATCCGGCGGTACACCGCCTACGGGCTGCTTGCTGTCTGCCTCGTCACGATCGTGCTCGTCTGGTCCGGTTTGGACTTCTTCCTGCGGCCGCTGGCGGTCCTGGTGTTCGTGCTCACCGCGCCCGGCTGGGCCCTGATCTCCTACGTCAACGTGCGGCACCTGTCGGTGACCTGGGTGAGCGCGGTCGGCATCTCGCTGGCGATCACCCTGATCGTGGCGCAGGTGCTGGTGCTGACCCGGTTCTGGCACCCGGAGGCGGCGGTCGTGGTGCTCGCGTTCGTCACCGCCGTCCCGCTGGCGCACCACGTGCTGCGCAGCCGCCCGGGTGAGGTCCGATGACGGTGGACCGGAAAACCGCCCCGGGCAAGGGCATGGTGGCCGACGGCCTCGCGTTGTCGGCCTCGGCCGCGATCACCGCGCTCGCCGGGATGGTCGGCTGGGTGCTGGCCGCGCGGCTGCTGCCGCCCGCCGCGGTGGGCGACACCTCGGCGTTCGTGTCCGGGTTCCTGCTCGTCGCCGGGATCGCCGAGCTCGGCCTGGGGCCCGCGGTCCTGCGCTGGCTGCCCCGCGCCGGCGCGCAGCGGCCGCGGCTGCTGCTGCGCACCTATCTCGCGGTCCTGGCCGGCGGCGTCGTCGGCTCGGTCGTGTTCGTCCTCGTGCCCGCCGGGGCCGAGGTGGTGCACCGGGTGCCCGCCGGGGTCGCCTGGTTCCTCGTCGCCGGGATCGGCTGGACCGTGTTCCAGTTCCAGGACGAGGTGCTCACCGGGCTCGGCCTGGCCCGCTGGGTGCCGGTGGAGAACACCGCGTTCTCCGTGGCGCGGCTGGGACTGCTCGCCGGGCTGGGGCCGCTGGCAGGCGCGCTCGGGCTGGTGCTGTCCTGGGCGGTGCCCACGCTGATCGGGGTCGTGGTCGTGACCGTCCTGATCTGGCGCTCGGTGCGGCGCACCTCGCCCGCGCTCGCGCCGGGAGTCCTGCCCGGCCGCCGGGAGATCGTGCGGCTGCTCGCGCCGAGCTACCCGGCCATGGTGTGCGTGGTCGTGCTGTACAACCTGGTGCCGCTGATCGTGCTGCACCGCTTCGGCGCCGAGGCCAACGCCGTCTTCTTCGTGGTCTGGACCGCGATCAACGCGCTCGACGTCGCCGCGACGGCGTTCGTGAACCCGCTCGTGGTGCGCCTGTCCGCCGAGCCAGGCCACGCCCGGTCGCTGGTGACCGACGCGGGCAAGCGGCTGGTGCTGGTGTTCGTGCCGCTGCTCGCCGTCGGCGCCGCGCTGGCCTGGGTGATGCTGGCGATCTTCGGCGCGGAGTACACCGCGGGCACCGACCTGCTGCGGGTGCTGCTCGCCGCCCAGGTGCCGCGGCTGGTCGTGGTGCTGGGCGTGGCCGTGCACCTGGCCGCGGGCCGGGGCGCCGGCGTCGCGGTGCTCCAGGCCGTGACCGCCGCCTCCGCCGTCGTGCTCGCGCTGCTGGTGCCGACCGAGTTCGGCTTCGGGGTCGGCATGCTCGTGGCGCAGGCCGTGATCGCCGCCGCGGTGCTGGCCGACCTGCGGCGCCGGGTGTTCGGGGCGCGTCCGTGACCGAACCGCCCACCCGCTTCCTGCGCCCGGTCCGCCCGAACCGCACCAGCCGCCCCTCGCCCCGGCCGCGGGAGCCGATGCGGTTCACGCAGCCGCCCCCGGCGGGCACGCCCACCCGCTACATCCCGGCCTCCGGCAGGCTCGCTCCGCAGCCGAAGCCGGAACCGCCGTCCCGCGCGGTCGAGTCCCGGCCCCGGCTGGGCACCGGCGCCGGACGGCCCGCGTTCCTCGCCGACCCGTTCTTCGGTCCCGGCCTCGCCGGGGTCGCGGTGGTGCTGTGGATCATCGGGCTGCACCCGATCCCGCCCGAGTCGATCGGCGGGCTCGGGCTCGTCGCCGAGCTGTCGGTGCCCACGCTGCTGTCCTACCCGCTGCTGGTCGCCGCGGTGGTGCTGGAACTGCTCCGGTACCGCCCGCGCACCTGGTTGCTCTCGCTCTACACGCTCGTCGGCGTGCTCGGCGTCTACGGGCTGCAACCCGCGGTCGAGGAGGTCGCGCGGCTGCCGGTGGCCTGGCTGCACGCCGGGTTCGCCGACTACATCGCCACGTACGGCGACATCCTGCACGACTACGACGCGCGGTTCTCCTGGGCCGGGTTCTTCGCCCTCGTCGCGATGATCACCCGCGCGGCCGGGCTGCCCGACGCGATCCCGTTCCTGAACTGGGCGCCGGTGCTGCTGTCCGGGCTCGCGGTGCTCGGCGTGCGCGCGCTGGCCGTGTCCGCGCTGGGCAACCGGCGCGCGGCGTGGATCGCGCCGTGGCTCTACCTCGTGGCGAACTGGACCGAGCAGGACTACTTCTCGCCGCAGGGCACGGCGATGATCCTGATGCTCGCCGCGCTGACGCTGACCTTCCGGCACCTCGTGCGGCCCCGCCTCACCGAACCGGTCAAGGCGCGGCTGCGGGCCCGGCTCGCGCCGCGGTCCAGCCCGAAGGCGCGGCTGGTCGCGCAGGGCGCGGTGGTGCTCATCGGGCTCGCGCTCGCGCCCACCCACCAGCTGACCCCGTACGTGCTCGGGGTCCTGCTGCTGCTCCTGCTGGTGTTCGGGCGGCTGTGGCCGGCGTGGGTGCCGTTCGTGGTCCTCGGCGGCGCGGTGGTGTGGTTCTCGCTGGGCGCGTCGGAGTTCTGGAGCGGACAGCTGGTCCAGATGATCCTCAGCCCGCTCGGCGACGTCGGGTCCTCGGTGGACGAGGGCATTGTGGCCCGGTTCGCGGGCAGCCCCGGCCGGCTCGTGGTGCTCACCGTGCGCATCGGGATCACGCTGTTCGTCGCCGGCATGGCCGCCTACGGCATCTGGCTGATGCGCCGCGACTCGCTGAAGTCGTGGCTGCTGCCCGCCCTGTGCGTCGCGCCGTTCGGGCTCGCCGTGGCCCAGCCCTACGGCGGCGAGGTGTTCATGCGCTGCTTCCTCTTCTCGCTGCCGGTGATGGCCCTGCCCGCGTCGCTCGCGCTGGAGAAGTCCGTCACCGCCGCCCGCAGGCTGCGCTGGCGCAACCGCCCCGGGCACACGGTCCTCGCCGCCGGGGTGCCGTGGGTCGTGCTCACCGGGCTGCTCGCCTCGACGGTCACCGCGCGCGGCGGCAACGACGCCTACATCAGCTTCCACGCCAGCGACATCGCCGCCGCGAGCTGGGCGGTGCACGAGGCGCAGCCGGGGCAGCGGGTGGACTCGCTGGTCAACTCGGTGCCGCTGTCGTTCGCGCGGGTCGGCGAGGTGTCCCAGTTCGAGGTCGACGGCTACTGCGAAGACGTCATGGACGACGTCCCCGCGCTGGTCGCCTGCCTGCGCCTGAAGGGCCCCGATTATCTTGTGCTCACCGAGCCGCAGTGGGCCTACATGAAGATCTTCGAGCAGGTGCCCGACACCTACGGCGCCGACCTCGTGCGCGAGCTCGAGGCCACCGGGCTGTACCGCCTGGTGTTCGACGACCAGGGTTCGCTGGTGCTCGGCCGGACGACGCCCGCCGACCGGTTCGTGCAGGGCAGTGGCGGAGGGAACACGTGAACCAGACCCGGTCCCTGGGACGGCGGCTGAAGGACCAGGTGCACATCGAGCTGTGGTCGATGACCATCGGCGCGATCGTGAACGGTCTGCTCGGCAGCGCGCTGGTGCCGCGGCCCCTGCGGCTGCTGGGCTACCGCGCGTTCGGCGCGCGCATCCACTCCGGGAACATCTTCCCGGGGCTGCGGATCCACGGCGCGCTGCGCAACGTCGAGATCGGCCGCCGCACGTTCCTCAACGCCGAGTGCTACCTGGAGTCGGTCGGGCCGATCACGATCGGCGCGGCCTGCCAGTTCGGCCCCCAGGTCATGATCATCACCTCGCACCACCCGACGCTGCCCGACGGCACGGTGTCCCGCGTCGCCGAGGCACGCCCGGTCGTGATCGGCGACCGGGTGTGGGTCGGCGCGCGGGCCCAGATCCTGCCCGGCGTGCGCATCGCCGACGACGCGGTGATCGCCGCCGGCGCGGTGGTGGCGCGCGACTGCCCGGTGCCCGGCGTCTACGCCGGGGTGCCCGCCCGCCTGGTGCGGCAGACGTCCGTCGTGGCGGAGCCGGCGTGAGCCAGGCCGACTTCCTCACCCTGGTCACGGCGCTGTTCGGGGTGGCGCTGCTCGTCGTGCTCGTGGTGCGGACGGTGCTCAAGGAGATGGCCGTCGGCCGCCGGTCGACCGACACCGCCTCCGCGCGCACCGAGCGGATCCGCACACTGGACCTGGTGGCGGTGGGGCTGACCGTGCTCACCGCGATCGGCGCGATCTGGCGGATCGTGGTGGGACTGACGTTGTGACCGGCTCAGCCCGGCAACCGGATCGTCAGCGGGGGCACCCGCACGCTCAGACCATCCGACCGGACGAGCCCGCTCTCGGCCCGCGGGTTGACCACGACCTCGCCGCCGGGCGCGCTGAACTGGACCAGGTTCGCGGGGCGCTGCACGTCGACCAGCCCCTCGCGCAACCGCGGCGCCAGCCACGTCCACGCGGCGGTCAGGCTCGTCGGCCGCAGCACGTTCGTGCCGGGCCGCGCCGCGGACCACAACGCGGCGTAGGGCAGGTCGTCGCTGGCCTCCGGTTGCCACAGCAGCATCGCGGCCGCGCCGGCCTCGGCGGCCCGGGCCACCGCGTCCAGCGTGGCCACCGCCCGCGCCTGGTCCACCGGCACCGTGTCCTCGGCGCTCTCGGCGGTGGACCAGGTCCTGGCGGGCGGGGGAGCGGTCTCCGGGTAGAACTCCGACCACCACACCGGCAGCCCGGTGAGGCTGCGTGCCCAGCGGGTCGCGTCGGCGTAGAGCTGGCTCGCCTTGTCCGGCGTGGTGATCAGGCCCTTGTCCCGGGTGCCGGTGGAGGCGTCCAGCGCGACGAAGTCGGCGCCGTGCTTGTGCTGGTTCCAGTACTCCACGACGTCCAGCGACCGCTGGTCCACCACGCCGTAGGGGCCGCGCATCTCCGACGGGTGATCCGTGGCGGCGGCCGAGGACCAGGTGTTCAGCACGACGTACGGGCCGCCGATCAGCGCGTCCGGCCGCACCGCCTTCACCGCGTCGTAGACCTGGTTGTACAGGTCGGTGTAGCCCTTCGCGTCCCAGGCGCCCGCCTCGGCGTCCCAGAACCCCTTGAGCTCGTTCCACACCTGGAAGTACCTGACCTGCGGGTAGCGCTTCGCGACCGTCGCGGACAGGCGCGCGAAGTCGTCGAAGTGCGCGGGCAGCGGGGCGGCGGCCAGGTCGTCCCAGTCGGTCGTGCCGGGCGCGCCGCCCTTCATCCAGTCGGGCGCGCAGCACAGGGTGATCACCGGGGTGCCGCCGGTGCGCTCGATCAGGTCCATCCGCTCGTCCAGGCGGGACCAGTCGAAGCTGCCTGGCGCCGGCTCGGGATTGCCCACGCCGAAGCCCATGATGTGCTGGTTCTGCAGCATCGGGGTGGCGCCGAGGATCTGTTCCCCGCTCGTGCGCTGCCCGGGTGTGAGCCACGAGTCGAGGCTGTACTGTGCGTGCGTCACGCCGAGTACGAGCCCATCCCCGGCGCCGGGCAGCAGCGTCACGGCCGGTGGCACCGGGGGGTCGTCCCGATCAGCCGGAGGCCAGCCGCCGAACAGCCCCACCACGAGCAGGGCAACCATCGCCAAGATCCCCACGCGTGCCAGCATGCGTGACCCATCACCGTTTTGCCTGTTCAGAGCTACACCCGGAAGGGGGAAAAGCAGTGAGCGCGGCCGCGGTCTCCGTGTGCGTCCCCGCCTACCAGTCCGGCCGGTACATCGCCGACACCGTCTCCAGCGTCCTTTCCCAGACCTTCGACGACTTCGAGCTCGTCGTACTGGACAATGCCTCGACCGACGAGACCCCGGACGTCCTGCGGGGCTTCGCCGATCCGCGGCTCAAGGTGCTCCGCAACGACCGCGTCCTGCCGCTGGCGGAGAACTGGAACCGCGTGGTGGCCGAATCTAGCGGCCGCTTCGTGAAGCTGGTGTGCGCTGACGACCTGCTGCACCCCGACTGCCTGCGCCGCCAGTACGAGGTGCTGGCGACCGACCCGGCCATCGCGCTGGTGTGCTCGCGCCGCGACATGATCAACGAGACCGGCGAGGTGCTCGCCGCGAACCGGGGGCTGCGCGGGCTGATCGGCCGCCACGAGGCGAGCACGGTGATCCGCAAGGTCGTCCGGCACGGCGGCAACCCGCTCGGCGAGCCCGGCGGCGCGCTGTTCCGCCGCGCGCAGTTCGACGCGGTCGGCGGGTGGGACGCGCGCTGGAAGTTCCCGATGGACCTGGCGCTGTGGATCGGGCTGCTGGGCCACGGCGACTTCTTCGGCCAGCGCGAGTCGCTGGCGGCGTTCCGGATCGGGCGGGACTCCCTGTCGGCGCGGGCCCAGCGCGCGGAGTACGCCGAGCAGCGCGCGTTGTCCGAGGGGCTGGCCAGCGATCCGGTGTGGGGCGTGCGGCCGGTCGACCGGCTCGTCGGCGCGGCGATGGCGCCGGGCGCGCGGCTGCGGCGGCAGGCGCTGTTCCTGGTCGCGAAGCGGCAGGGCGAGCGGGGCTAGATCAACCACCCGTACGGGGGACGATAAGTTGTCGCCGTGGTGCGTCGCGTAGTCATCCTGATCGCCTGCGTAGTACTCGTGGGTGTCGCGATCCTCGCCGTCCGGGTGACCTCCGAGCGCTTCGACGACTCGGGCGAGGAGGCCTCGCCGACCGTGATCACCGAGGCGCCGAGCACCGCCGTGATCACCCCGGAGCGCTCCGACGAGGCCGCGGTCAACTACGGCTGGCGGCTGACCGCGCAGGACGACTTCGACGGCCGCCGGGTGAACACCGCGAACTGGGAGATCTACCAGGGCCACAACCCGGTCTCGGGCGAGAACCTGAGCGCGGACCAGTGCGTGGTCCGCGGCGGCACGCTCACGCTCGTCGGCGACGGTGACGACACTGCGGCCACCTGCGGCATCGCTTGGCACGACGACCAGACCTACGGCCGTTGGGAGGTCCGCGCGCGCTTCCCGGCGCCCGCCGACCCCGACTTCAACCCGGTGCTGCTGCTGTGGCCGGAGAGCGACACCAACACCGACGGCGAGATCGACTTCGCCGAGATCTACGACCCCGCCCGCCAGTACGTGGAGAGCTGGCTGCACGGCCCGGGCAACATCGACGCCGGCCACACGCGCAAGGACCTCGACATCACCCAGTGGCACAACTACGCCGTGGAGTGGCAGCCCGACCACGTCACCTGCTACATCGACGGCCTCGCGTGGGCGACCTACGGCACGCCCGGCACCATCCCGAGCGAGCCGATGCACCTGGTCATCCAGCAGAACCACAACCGGCACAAGCCGACGGCGCCGATCCGCAGCACGGCCGAGGTCGACTGGGTGCGCGTCTACGAGTGACCATCCGCACACGGGAAATAGTCAAGCGCTCAACTAGGTTGTGAGGGAGCGAAGGCACAAGATCCGTCCCCCGGGAGTACCCATGACTTCGACCGCCAGTCTCGCCGACGCCCTCCACGTGCCGCAGGACGTGCAGGACCTGCTGTTCCGCCAGGCGCGCACCGCGAACTCGTTCTCCGACGAGCCGGTCAGCGAGGAGCAGATCCAGGCGATCTACGACCTGGTGAAGTGGGCGCCGACGTCGATGAACACCCAGCCGCTGCGCGCGCTGGTGATCCGCACCGAGGAGGGCAAGCAGCGGCTGCTGCCGCACATGTCCGAAGGCAACCGCGCCAAGACCGCGAGCGCCCCGGTGACCGTCGTGCTGGCCGCCGACACCGACTTCCACGAGAACCTGCCCAAGACCTTCCCGCACAAGCCGGACGCGAAGGACCTCTTCGCCGACGAGACCGGCCGCGAGGGCTTCGCCCGCCTGAACTCCCTGCTGCAGGTCGGCTACTTCATCATCGGCGTGCGCGCCGCCGGGCTGGCCGCCGGCCCGATGACCGGCTTCGACGCCGCCGGGGTGGACAAGGAGTTCTTCGCCGACCGCAACTGGAAGTCCCTGGTCGTGGTGAACGTCGGCAAGCCGGGTGAGAACCCGTGGTTCGACCGGCTGCCCCGCCTGGACTACGACGAGGTCGTCGAGACCGTCTGAAGTCCCTCGCGGAAGGCCGCGCGCGGGCGGCGGATAGCATCGGTGGGACATCACTTCGTTCGAAGGAGCCCATCGTGAACCAGCCGTCGTCCGCCGCAGCCGCACCCGCCGCCAGCGTGGTGGTGCCGGCCGGGACCACGGCCGGTGCCGCGATCCGCGAGGCGGGCCTGCCGACCAAGGGGCCGGACGCGATCGTCGTCGTCCGCGACGCCGACGGGCGCCTGCGCGACCTGGCGTGGGCGCCTGACGCGGACGCCTCCGTGGAGCCCGTCGCGGCGAACACCGAGGACGGCCGCAGCGTCATCCGCCACTCCGCGGCGCACGTGCTCGCCCAGGCGGTGCAGCAGCAGTTCCCGGAGGCCAAGCTCGGCATCGGCCCGCCCGTGAAGGACGGCTTCTACTACGACTTCCTCGTCGACAAGCCGTTCACCCCGGAAGACCTGCAGGCGCTGGAGAAGCGCATGAAGCAGATCATCAAGGGGGCGCAGCAGTTCTCCCGCCGCCGCTTCGACTCGGTCGACCAGGCGCGCGAGGAGCTCGCCGGCGAGCCGTTCAAGCTCGAGCTCATCGACCTCAAGTCTGATGTGGACACCTCCGAGGTGATGGAGGTCGGCGGCGGCGAGCTGACGATCTACGACAACCTCGACCCGCGCACCAAGGAGCGCGTGTGGAGCGACCTGTGCCGCGGCCCGCACGTGCCCACCACGAAGTTCATCCCGGCGTTCAAGCTGACCCGCGTGGCCGCCGCGTACTGGCGCGGCAGTGAGAAGAACCCGCAGCTGCAGCGCATCTACGGCACCGCGTGGGAGTCGGCCGAGGCGCAGGACGCCTACCTGGAGCGGCTGGCCGAGGCGGAGCGCCGCGACCACCGCCGCCTCGGCGCGGAGCTGGACCTGTTCTCCTTCCCGGAGGAGATCGGCTCCGGCCTGCCGGTGTTCCACCCCAAGGGCGGCATCATCCGCCGCGAGCTGGAGAACTACTCGCGCCGCCGTCACGAGGAGTCCGGCTACGAGTTCGTCAACACCCCGCACATCACCAAGAGCGGGCTGTTCTACACCTCGGGCCACCTGCCCTACTACGCCGACACGATGTTCCCGCCGCTGCCCCTGGAGGGCGAGGAGTACTACCTCAAGGCGATGAACTGCCCGATGCACCACCTGATCTTCAAGTCGCGCGGGCGGTCCTACCGGGAGCTGCCGCTGCGGCTGTTCGAGTTCGGCACGGTGTACCGGTACGAGAAGTCCGGTGTGGTGCACGGCCTGACCCGCGTGCGCGGGCTGACCATGGACGACTCGCACATCTACTGCACCCAGGAGCAGATGCCGGGCGAGCTGCGGTCGCTGCTGCGGTTCGTGCTCGACCTGCTGGCCGACTACGGCCTGTCCGACTTCTACCTGGAGCTGTCCACCCGCGGTGACTCGGACAAGTTCATCGGCTCCGACGAGGAGTGGGAGGAGGCCACCGAGACGCTGCGGCAGGCCGCCGTCGACTCCGGACTGGAACTGGTGCCGGACCCGGGCGGCGCGGCCTACTACGGCCCGAAGATCTCGGTGCAGGCCAAGGACGCCATCGGCCGGTCCTGGCAGATGTCGACCATTCAGCTGGACTTCAACCACCCCAAGCGGTTCGAGCTGACCTACACCGCCGCCGACGGCAGCCGCAAGCAGCCGGTGGTCATCCACCGCGCGTTGTTCGGCTCGATCGAGCGGTTCTTCGGCGTGCTCACCGAGCACTACGCCGGCGCGTTCCCGGCGTGGCTGGCGCCGGTGCAGGTGGTCGGCATCCCGATCGCCGACGAGCACGCCGAGCACCTGCGCGGCGTGGAGAAGGCGTTGCGCGCCAAGGGGATCCGCGTCGAGGTGGACACCAGCGACGACCGGATGCAGAAGAAGATCCGCACCCACACCACGCAGAAGGTGCCGTTCATGGTGCTGGCCGGCGCCAAGGACGTGGAGGCGGGCGCGGTGTCGTTCCGGTTCCGGGACGGCAGCCAGATCAACGGGGTGCCGGTGGCCGACGCGGTGGAGGCCATCACGAGCTGGGTCGAGCGGAGGGAGAACAGCTCGCCGACGGCCGAGGCGCTGAAGGCGGTCCTGCCTTGACCGAGCCGGAGCTGGTGGGCCAGGACGGCGTCGGGGTGCCGGACGCGTTGCAGCGCCTGTGGACCCCGCACCGGCTCGCCTACGTGCAGGGGCAGGACAAGCCGGAGGGCGACGAGCCCGAGGGGTGCCCGTTCTGCCGCCTGCTCGGCATGGACGACGCCGACGCGCTGATCCTGGCCCGCGGTGAGCACGTCTGGGCGGTGCTGAACCTGTACCCCTACAACCCGGGACACCTGATGGTGCTGCCGTACCGGCACGTGGCGGACTACCCGGACCTGACGCCGGAGGAGACGCGGGAGCTGGCGGAGTTCACCCAGCACGCGATGAAGGTGGTGCGGTCGGTGTCCGGGGCGCACGGGTTCAACATCGGGATGAACCAGGGCGTGATCGCGGGCGCCGGCATCGCGGCGCACCTGCACCAGCACCTGGTGCCGCGCTGGGGCGGCGACGCGAACTTCATGCCGGTGATCGGCCAGACGAAGGTGCTGCCCCAGCTGCTCGGCGAAACGCGCGAGCTGCTCTCGGACGCCTGGAAGCGAGTCTAGGGAGTGTCCGGTAACTGATCTACCTGCTGGCCTGGTTTGATCTTGGGTGGCGGGTCACTGTGGCGCGAGCACATCAGCACGCTGCTGGGGCTCGGAAGAAAAGGGGCTGCACGCCCGCCGTCGAGGCGCTCGCGGTCGACGGGGAAGGACTCGGCCTGATACCGATGCGGGTGCTGCTCACCGGCGGCCAGGCCGGCGACAACCCCCAACTGGTGCCGCTGCTGGATGGCATCCAGGTGGATCGGGCCGGGCCGTCCGCGGTGTCGGCCCGAGATGGTCATCGCGGACAAGGCCCAGTCGCATCCCTCGACCCGGCAGGCGATGCGGGACCGGCGAGTCCGATTCACCAGCCCGGAACGGGAGGACCAGATCGCTCGTCACGCGGCGAAAGGTTCCCGCGGCGGGTGTCTTCCCGCTTTCGATGCCGAGGCCTACCAGCAGCGAAACGTCGTCTGGCTCAGATGACTTACAGGACACTCCCCAGTAGCGCGAAAGGGTCCGGACGGAGTGCCCGTCCGGACCCTTTCGCCGCGAGGTTCTCAGGCCTGCAGGCCGGCCTCGATGTTCAGCTCGATCTTCACCTTGTCGCTCACCACGGCGGTCGGGATGCTGGCGCCGACGCCGAAGTCGCTGCGCTTGATCTCGGTGGTGGCGGAGATGCCGAACACCTTGGTGCCCTCGGCCATGCCGTCGGCGAAGCCGCCGACCTCGGCGGTCAGGGTGACCGGCTTGGTGACGCCGTGCAGGGTCAGCTCGCCGTCGATGAAGTACTCGCCGTCCTCGGCGCGCACGCCCGTCGACACGAAGGTCAGCGTCGGGAACTGCTCGACGTCCAGGAAGTCGGCGCCCTTCACGTGCGCGTCGCGGTCGGCGTTCTTCGTGTCGATGCTGCCGGCCTTGATGGTCGCGGTCACCTTCGAGTCCGCGAGGTCGGCGCCGGTCACGATCTCGCCCTCGACCTCGGCGAAGCGGCCGCGGACCTTGGACACGCCCAGGTGGCGGACGACGAAGTCGACGTCGGAGTGCACCGAGTCGATGGTCCAGGTGCCCGCGATGTAGCCGGGGATCTCGGTCGTCGAAGCGGTCATGTGCTTGTCTCCTCACAACGAAGCTTGGTTGAGCCCTCAACCACACCTTAGCGAAGAGATGGTTGAGGGCTCAACTAGGGCTACTATGTGAGACATGTCCGAACCGCGATGGCTCAGCGAAGACGAACAGCGTGTGTGGCGCTCGTTCTCGGTCGCCGTCACCATGCTGCGCGGCCACGTGGATTCCCAGCTCCAGCGCGACGCCCGCATGCCGCACACCTACTACGAGGTCCTCGTCGTGCTGTCCGAGGCGCCCGGCCGCACGCTGCGGATGAGCGAACTGGCCGAGAAGTGCCATTCGTCACGCAGCCGGCTCTCCCACGCGGTCGCCCGCCTGGAGGCCAACGGCTGGGTGCGCCGCGACAGCTGCGGCACCGACAAGCGCGGCTCGTTCGCGAAGCTGACCGACCGGGGCTTCGCCGCGCTCGAAGCCGCAGCTCCCGGGCACGTCGAGGCCGTACGCGAGGCCCTGTTCGACGCGCTCACCCCGGACCAGGTGCAAGCGCTGGGGGAGATCTCCGACGCGATCCGCGACAAGCTCACGCCCCGCTGCGCGGAAGCCGTCGCGGCCGAGGAAGCCCGGCTGGACCGCCTCGCCTGAGGGCGCGCGGCGCCTTGGGCGCGCCGCGTCACCGGAGCGTCGTAGCGGGTGGATAGGCTGCGGTCAGCAAACCGACCCCGCAGCCCCAGGTGGAACGCCGAGAGCGATGGACATGCCCGCCGATACCGCCACCCCGACGATCTGATGCTGAACATCTTCGCGCGAGCGTCCGTCTCGCGAGCCCTGGACCCGCTCGGCCACGCGCTGGTGCGGGCCGGGCTGACCCCGAACGCGATGACCATGATCGGCACGGCCGGCGCGATCGCCTGTGCCCTGGTGTTCTTCCCGAACGGGATGCTGCTCGCCGGCACGTTCACCGTGTGGGGCTTCGCGATGCTCGACCTGCTCGACGGCGCGATGGCCCGCGCCCGCGGCTACGGCACCCCGTTCGGCGCGACGCTGGACGCGACCTGCGACCGGCTCGCCGACGGCGCCCTGTTCGCCGGCATCGCGTGGTGGTGCTTCGCGGTCGAGCACAACCTGCGCGCCGCGGCGGCCTGCCTGATCTGCCTCGTGCTGGCGCAGGTGATCTCCTACATCAAGGCCCGCGCCGAGGCCGAGGGTCTCAAGGCCGACGGCGGGCTGGTCGAGCGCGCCGAGCGGCTGATCATCGCGCTCGTCGGCACCGGGCTGGAAGGCCTCGGCGTGCCGTTCGCCGTCGAGGGCACGCTGTGGCTGCTCGCCGCAGGCTCGATCGTCACCACGGTCCAGCGGATGCTGGCCGTCGCCGCCTCCGCCAGGGAGGCGGGCTGATGGGCCGGTTCGGCGAGCGGATGGCCGACCTCGGCTACGCGGCCGGCTGGAACGTGGTGCGCCGCCTGCCGGTGCCGCTGGCGAAGGCCGGTTTCGGGCTGGCCGCGGACTTCGCGGCGTGGCGCAAGGGTCCCGGCGTGCGGCAGTTGCGCCGCAACCTGGTCCGCGTCGTGCCGCAGGCGGACGAGACCGAACTCGACGAGCTGACCCGGCAGGCCGTGCGGTCCTACGCGCGCTACTGGCACGAGGCGTTCCGGCTGCCGACGATGGACGCGGAGGGCATCCGGGCCCGGGTGAACGCGACGATCAGCGGCGTGGAGAACCTCGACGCCGCGCTCGCCGAGGGCAACGGCGCCGTGGTCGCGTTGCCGCACAGCGGGAACTGGGACGTGCCGGGCATCTGGGCCGTCGGCCGGTACGGCCCGTTCACCACGGTCGTCGAACGGCTCAAACCGGAGTCGCTGTTCCAGCGGTTCGTCGCCTACCGCGAGTCGCTGGGGTTCGAGATCCTGTCCGCGGACGGCGGCACCGGCTCGTTCCGGTTGTTGCTGCAGCGGTTGCGGGAGAACCGGGTGGTGTGCCTGATCGCCGACCGCGACCTGTCCGGCAGCGGGGTGCCGGTGTCGTTCTTCGGGGAGAAGACGAGCATGCCGGCCGGCCCGGCCCGGCTGGCCGCCAGCACCGGCGCCGCGCTGCTGCCGGTGGGCAGCTGGTTCACCGAGGACGGCTGGGGCATCCGGATCCACCCGCGCATCCGCGTCGCGCACCGCACCGAGGTGCCCGCGGCCACCCAGGCACTGGCCGACGTCTTCGCAGGCGACATCGCCGCGCACCCGGCGGACTGGCACATGATGCAGAAGCTGTGGGCCGCCGATTTCGAGGAGGCGACCTTTTCGGCGGAGGAAGCGGCGTGAAGGTCGGGATCGTCTGCCCGTACTCCTTCGACGTGCCCGGCGGTGTCCAGGGGCACGTCACGGACCTGGCGCGCGCGCTGCGCGACCGCGGGCACGAGGTGTCGGTGCTGGCTCCCGCGGACGACGACGCGGACCTGCCCGACTTCGTGCACCCCGCGGGCAAGGCGCTCGGCATCCCGTACAACGGCTCGGTGGCGCGGCTGCAGTTCGGCCCGGTGTCCTACGCGCGGGTGCGGCGGTGGCTGCGCGAGGGCGGGTTCGACGTGCTGCACCTGCACGAGCCTGCCGCGCCGAGCCTGTCGCTGCTGGCGCTGAAGGTCGCCGACGGGCCGATCGTCGCGACGTTCCACACCTCCACGCCGCGGTCCCGGACGCTGTCGGCGTTCCAGCCGGTGCTGCGGCCGCTGCTGGAGAAGATCACCGCGCGCATCGCCGTGTCCGTGCTGGCGCGGCGGGTGCAGGTCGAGCACGCCGGTGGTGACGCGGTGGAGATCCCGAACGGCGTCGACGTCGAGTTCTTCTCCCGGGCCGAGCCGCTGGAGGGTTATCCGCGGGCGGGCGGCACGATCGGGTTCGTCGGCCGGTTCACCGAGCCGCGCAAGGGCATGGACGTCCTGCTGGAGGCCGCCCGACGCCTGCTGCCGGAGTTCCCGGAGCTGCGGCTGCTCGTGGTCGGGCGCGGCGAGGCCGACGCGCTGCGCCGGATGGCGGGCCCGGAGCTGGCGCCGCACCTGGAGCTGCTCGGGCAGGTCGACGACGCCACCAAGGCGCGGGCGCTGCGCAGCGTGGACGTGTACTGCGCGCCCAACACCGGCGGCGAGAGCTTCGGGATGATCCTCACCGAGGCGATGGCGGCCGGGACGGCGGTGGCGGCGAGCAACCTCGACTCGTTCCGCCGCGTGCTCGACGACGGCCGCGCCGGGGCGCTGTTCACCACCGGCGACAGCGCCGCGCTGGCCGATTGCCTGCGTGAGCTGCTCGGCGACCCGGCGCGGCGGACGTCGCTGGCCGCGGCGGCGGGGGAGCGGGTCGCGATCTACGACTGGCCGGTCGTGGTGACGCAGGTGCTGCGGGTCTACGAAACGGCGATCGCCGCCGACCCGCGGCGGGTCAGTGCGGAGGACGCGCCGCTGTGAACTGGTTCGTGCTGGTCGTCTCGATCGTCGCGGCGATCGTCGTGCTCGGCGGGTTGTTCCTGGTCGCGACCGCCAACCGGCTGGACCGGCTGCACGTCCGGCTGGACGCCGGGTGGGCGGCGCTGGACGCGGCGCTGGCGCGGCGGGCGGTGGTCGCGCGGGCCGTGGCGGCCGTCGACGGCGCGGCGCCGGGCATGCGCGAGGCGGCGGACATCGCGGAGAAGGCCCCGCGCGCCGAGCGCGAGGTCGCGGAGAACGAGCTGACGCGGCTGCTGGAGACGGTCGACCGGGCCCGGCTGCCCGCGTCGCTGGCCGAGGAGCTGGCCGACGCCGAGCACCGGGTGGTGATCGCGCGGCGCGTGCACAACGACGCGGTGCGCGACACGCTGGCGCTGCGACGGCGGCGGAAGGTGCGGTACTTCAAGCTGGCGGGCACCGCGCGGCAGCCGGAGTACTTCGAGATCGCGGAACCGCCGGTGCCGGGCGCTTAGGATCCGCGTATGGCTACGGAAGACTCGGCGTGCGCGGTGGCGCACGGCGCGGACGATTCAGCGGTGGACACGCGGACGCTGGTCGCGGTGTTCGCCTCACCGGTCGCGGAGTTCCTGCTGCGCTACGGCGAGGACCTGGGCTACCGGACGCTGCTGTTCGAACCGGACCCCGCGCGAGCGGTCCCGGGCGCGACGGCCGAGTTGCCGGACCTGGATGGCGACACGGATGTCGTGGTGACCGACCACCACCGGCCCGAGCTGGGCACCGCGCTGCGGGACGTGCTGGCGCGGCCGGTGCGCTGGGCCGGGGTGATGGGCAACCCGCGACACGAGGGCCCGCACGTGGCGGCGCTGCGGTCGCTGGGCGTGGCGGAGGCCGACATCGCCCGGGTGCACCGCCCGATCGGCCTGGACATCGGCTCGCGCCGCCCGGCGGAGATCGCGATCGCGACCTTGGCCGGGTTGATCGCGGACCGCAACGGCCGGCCGGGTGGCTTCTTCGGCCGCTGATCCGCGGGCGCCTGACCGCCGCGCCGAGCGGCGCTGCGCGAGTCGCAACGGCCGTTCCGGCGGTTCTTCACCCGCTGATCGCGCCCGGCGAGGTGGATCGCGGCCGCGGCCGCGTTCGCGTACCGACCCACGAACGGGCCCCGTGGCGCGGGTTGTGCGCGGACCCCGTTCACGGACGCGAGTTCCGCGGCCGGTGCCGCCCGCGCGGCGCCGAGCGGCCCTGCGCAGGTCGCAACGGCCGGTCCGGCGGTTATTCGCCCGCTGAGCGCGCCCCGGCGGGGCGGACCTCGCCCACCGCGGGATTGATGCCTGCCCACGAACGCGCCCGTCGAGCGGGTCGTGCGCGAACCCCGGTCCCGGGCGCGAGTTCCGCGTCCGGGAGCGGCCGAGTGCCGCCCCCGCCGCGGCTTCGCCGCGCGAGTTCCTCATGTGCGGGCGCGAGTTCCGCTCCGCCATGCACGCCGCCCTGCGCGAGTTCCGCTCTGCCGCGCGCCGCGCTGCCCTGCGCCAGTTCCGCGCCGCGCCGGCCGCTGCGCGAGTGCCGCCTCCGGCTCACTCCCGCGCGGCTCGCACCGCGGCGCCCGCCGCGGCCACATCCAGGTCCACCACCACGAAGTCCCCCTCGGCCCGGCCCCGCTCGGACACCCCGAGCCCGATCAGCGCCAGTTCGGCCGCCCGGTCCCGCAGCACCCACTGCTCCGGGCTCTCCGGCTCTGCCGGCCCGGTCTCGTCGCGCTGCCAGGCGGCCACGGCGGCCTCGGCGAGCGCACGCGGCAGCCGGACGGTGATCCGGTGCTCCCCGATCACCGTCCCGATCGCCGCCAGCACCTCGGCGTCCTCGTGGTAGCGCATGCGGCGAGAATAGGCACCCCACCGCGGCCCGCGCCCGTGAATTTCAGGCGTGCGCCGCCACCAGGTTCTCCGGCATCGGGTCGTAGCGCGTGTGCCTGCGGGTGAACGTCGCCGTCCCGGAGCTCAGCGACCGCAGCTCTGTGGTGTACCGCAGCAGCTCGGTCGCGGGCACCTCGGCGCGCACGATGCTCCGCCCGCCGCTCACCGACTCCGTCCCCAGCACCCGGCCGCGCCGCGCGGACAGGTCGCCGAGCACCGCGCCCAGGTACTCGTCCGGCACCCGGACGTCGACCTCGTCCAGCGGTTCGAGCAGCACCACCCGCCCGTTCGCGGCGGCCTCCTTCAGCGCCAGCGCGCCCGCGGTCTGGAACGCCGCGTCCGAGGAGTCCACGCTGTGCGCCTTGCCGTCGACGAGCGTCACCCGCACGTCGACCACCGGGTAGCCGGCCACCAGCCCGCGCTGCAGCTGCGCCCGCACCCCCTTCTCCACGCTCGGGATGAACTGGTGCGGCACGGCCCCGCCGACGATCCGGTCCACGAACTCGAACCCGGCGCCCCGCGGCAGCGGTTCGACCTCGATGTCGCACACCGCGTACTGGCCGTGCCCGCCGGACTGCTTCACGTGCCGCCCGTGCCCCTTCGCCGGCCCGGCGAACGTCTCGCGCAGGCTCGTCTTCACCGGCTCGGTGTCCACTTCGGCCCCGCCGGCCCGCAGCCGGGACAGCACGACGTCCGCGTGCGCCTCGCCCATGCACCACAGGACCAGTTGCGCCGTCTCGGCGTTGCGCTCCAGCCGCAGCGTCGGGTCGCCGGCCACCAGGCGGGACAGGTTGCGCGCCAAGGCGTCCTCGTCGCTGCGGTTGCGCGCCACGACGGCCACCGGCAGCAGCGGCTCGGGCATCGGCCACGGGCGCATCAGCAGCGGGTGGTCGGGGGAGGAGACGGTGTCGCCGGTCTCGGCCGACCCGACCTTCGTCAGCGCGCACAGGTCCCCGGCGACGCAGTAGGGCACCTCGCGCAGGTTCGCGCCCAGCGGCGAGTACAGGTGCGCCACCCGCTCGTCGGTGTCGTGGTCCTCGTGACCGCGTTCGGCCATGCCGTGCCCGGACACGTGCACCGGCCGCTCGGGCCGCAGCGTCCCGGAGAACACCCGGACGAGCGACACCCGCCCGACGTAGGAGTCGACGGCGGTGCGCACCACCTCGGCGGCCAGCGGCCCGTCCGGGTCGGTGCTCAGCTCGGGGTGCGGGGCGCCCTCGGGCGTGGTGACCGGCGGCAGCTTGTGCTCCAGCGGCGACGGGAACGCGCGGACGATGCCATCGAGCACCTCGGCCAGCCCCACGCCGGTGGCCGCGCACACCGGGATCACCGGGTGGAAGGACCCGCGCGCCACCGCCGTCTCCAGGTCCGCGATCAGCGTGTCCTCGCTGATCTCCTCGCCCGCGAGGTAGCGGTCCATCAGGGTCTCGTCCTCGCTCTCGGCGATGATGCCCTCGATGAGCTCGTTGCGCGCCTCGGTCAGCCGCTCCAGGTCCGCCGGCGACGGTTCGCCCAGGCGCGGCGGGAAGCCGTCCGAGTAGTCGTACAGCCGCCGTGTGATCAGCCCGACCAGACCCGGCTCCGGGCCGCTCGCCGGCAGGTACAGCGGCAGCACGCCGGCGCCGAACGCGTCCTGGCACGCGGCGATCTCGCCCTCGGGGTCGGCGCGGTGGTGGTCCAGCCGGGAGACGATCACGGCGCGCGGCATGCCCACCGCGGCGCACTCCTCCCAGATGGCCACCGTCGCCGGGTCGACGCCCTCGGCCGAGCACACCACGAACAACGCGGCGTCGGCGGCGCGCAGCCCGGCCCGCAGCTCGCCCACGAAGTCGGCGTAACCGGGGGTGTCGATCAGGTTGATCTTGTGCCCGTCGTGCATCACCGGCGCGACGGAGAGCCCGACCGAGCGCTGCTGGCGCACGGCCGCCGGGTCGTGGTCGCAGACCGTGGTGCCCTCCACAACGGAACCGGCCCTGGTCACGGTGCCGGACACCGCGAGCAGGGCCTCGGTGAGGGTGGTCTTGCCGGAGCCGGACGGCCCGACCAGGACCACGTTGCGGACCTTGACCGGGTCGTCCACAGCGACCGCGGCTCCGGCATCGACGGTGCGGGCTTGTTTGTCGGCCATGACGGGCTCCCCGGGGGACGACGCTGTCGAAAGGTGTGTCCTCGATCACACACCCGGCGAGCATGGTCCGGCAACCCCGCGCGGGCAGGTTGCGCCTGCGGAGCGAAAGTGGACTGCTGAGATCGCGGCGAACTGGCCTGGGGGAGCGGTCCACCGAAACCTAGACTGGACCCCGAACCCCCTCTGTGTTTCGTGAAAGGCGTTCTGTCGTGTCCGAAGTTCAGTCCAGCAGTTCCGCCACGCCCGAACGGGGCACCGCCCGCGTCAAGCGGGGCATGGCCGAGATGCTCAAGGGCGGCGTGATCATGGACGTCGTCACCCCCGAGCAGGCCAAGATCGCCGAGGACGCCGGCGCGGTGGCCGTCATGGCGCTCGAGCGCGTGCCCGCCGACATCCGCGCGCAGGGCGGGGTGGCGCGGATGAGCGACCCGGACCTCATCGAGGGCATCATCGACACCGTCTCCATCCCGGTCATGGCCAAGGCGCGGATCGGCCACTTCGTCGAGGCGCAGGTGCTGCAGTCGCTCGGTGTCGACTACATCGACGAGTCCGAGGTGCTCACCCCCGCCGATTACGCCAACCACATCGACAAGTGGGCCTTCACCGTGCCGTTCGTGTGCGGGGCGACGAACCTGGGCGAGGCGCTGCGCCGCATCAACGAGGGCGCGGCGATGATCCGCTCCAAGGGCGAGGCGGGTACCGGCGACGTCTCCAACGCGACCACCCACATGCGCAAGATCCGCGCCGAGATCCGGCGGCTCACGTCGCTGCCGGAGGACGAGCTGTACGTCGCCGCCAAGGAGCTGCAGGCGCCCTACGAGCTGGTGCGCGAGGTGGCGGAGAAGGGCAAGCTGCCGGTCGTGCTGTTCACCGCGGGCGGCATCGCGACCCCGGCCGACGCGGCGATGATGATGCAGCTCGGCGCCGAGGGCGTGTTCGTCGGCTCCGGCATCTTCAAGTCCGGCGACCCCGCGAAGCGCGCCGAGGCGATCGTCAAGGCCACCACGTTCCACGACGACCCGGACGTGATCGCGAAGGTGTCCCGCGGCCTCGGCGAGGCGATGGTCGGCATCAACGTCGACGACGTGCCGGAGCCGCACCGGCTCGCCGAGCGCGGCTGGTAGTCCTCCGCCCGGGGGCCGGTCGCGGGCGCGGCCGGCCCCCGCCGCGTGGTCCCGCAGTGGTTTTCGACGTGTTCCAGGAGGTCAGGTGTCCGCGGTACCGGTGATCGGCGTTCTCGCGCTGCAGGGGGACGTGCGGGAGCACGCCGCCATGGTCGAGAGCGCGGGCGGGCGCGCCGTCGCCGTGCGGCGCGAGTCCGAGCTGGCCGCCGTCGACGGGCTCGTCCTGCCCGGCGGCGAGTCCACCACCATGTCGCGCCTGCTCGAGACCTTCGAGCTGCTCGGCCCGCTCCGCGAGCGGCTCGCGGCGGGGCTGCCCGCCTTCGGCTCGTGCGCGGGCATGATCCTGCTCGCGAAGCAGGCCCTGGACGGCCGCCCCGACCAGCACCAGCTCGGCGCGCTGGACGTGATCGTCCGGCGCAACGCCTTCGGCCGCCAGGTGGACTCCTTCGAGGAGGACCTGGCCTTCGCGGCGCTGCCCGGCGGTCCCCTGCACGCGGTCTTCATCCGCGCCCCGTGGGTGGAAAAAGCAGGCGACGGGGTCGAGGTGCTGGCCACGGTGCCCGGCGCCGAGGGCAGCGGCGCTAGGATCGTCGCGGTCCGGCAGGGGCCGGTGCTCGCCACGGCCTTCCACCCGGAGCTGACCGGTGACGATCGGGTCCATCGCCTGTTCGTGGAGATGGTGCGGGACGCGGCGACGACGAGCGAGACGGAGGAGAGATGAGCGGCCACTCCAAGTGGGCCACCACGAAGCACAAGAAGGCCGCCCTCGACGCCAAGCGTGGCAAGCTGTTCGCGAGACTCATCAAGAACATCGAGGTCGCCGCGCGGACCGGCGGGGGCGATCCCGAGGGCAACCCGACCCTCTACGACGCCATCCAGAAGGCGAAGAAGAACTCGGTCCCGCAGGACAACATCGAGCGCGCGCGCAAGCGCGGCGCCGGTGAGGAAGCGGGCGGCGCGGACTGGCAGACGATCAACTACGAGGGCTACGGCCCCAACGGCGTCGCCGTGCTGATCGAGTGCCTGACCGACAACCGCAACCGCGCGGCGGGCGAGGTGCGCACCGCGCTGACCCGCAACGGCGGTTCGCTCGCCGACCCGGGCTCGGTGTCGTACCTGTTCAACCGCAAGGGCGTGGTGATCATGCCCAAGAACGACCTGTCCGAGGACGACGTCCTGATGGCCGTCCTCGACGCGGGCGCGGAGGAGGTCAACGACCTCGGCGACAACTTCGAGATCGTCTCCGAGGCCACCGACCTGATCAACGTCCGCAAGGCGCTGCAGGACGCCGGTTACGACTACGAGTCGGCCGACCCGACGTTCCTGCCGTCGGTCAGCGTCCCGCTGGACGCCGAGGGCGCCAAGAAGGTCTTCCGGCTGATCGACGCGCTGGAGGACTGCGACGACGTCCAGAACGTGTACGCCAACTTCGATGTGAGCGACGAGGTGCTCGAAGAGGTCGGCGCGTAACGACCCGCGTTCTCCCAAGGGCCCTCCGGCGCGCAGCCGGAGGGCCCTTGGTGTGCAACGGGAATTTTCCACCACCGGGGGCTGTGCCGCCGCCACCCGCGTACGGCAGAATGCCGCCCGTGACCGAGACCCTCGCGCCCGAAGAATCCGAGCTCCTCGAGTGGATCGTCAACCAGGCCGAGACCCGTGGCAACGCGGTGATCTCCGTGGCGGCCGACGATTCCGGCGCGGGGTACGCGTTCACGGCGTGCGTGTGGGCGCTGCACGAGGTCCCCGAGGCCGTCGTCGTCGGGCTGCCCGAGCAGATGGCGCCGGTCCTGCTCGACGCCTACGTGGACCGCGCCGCCAACGGCGAGGAGTTCGTGCCGGGCAAGGTCTACGAGGACTTCTTCGAGGGCGTGCCGGTCACCTTCGAGCGCGTCGCCAAGGGGCACTACCTCGAGTACCTCGGCAGCGCGTTCCTCGTCTACCCGGACGGCGACTTCCCCGCGCTGCAGATCATCGTCGCCACGCCGGACGGGCACTGGCCGTGGAGCGCGGACGCGCCGGAGGGGTTCGCCGACTGGCAGCCGGTGCTGACCGAGAGCGGCGCGCCGGAGAGCTGGACCCCGGGCGTCGACGGTCCATAAAGGACGATCATCGGCCCCCGGCGCGTCCTGCCGGGCCGGGGTGGCCCGGCGCGGTAGCCTCACCTCGAACGCGTGTTCGGCGGCAGGAGGGTGATCGGTGCGAGTGCTCGGCGTGGACCCCGGGCTGACCCGGTGCGGGCTCGGCGTGGTGGACGGGGGGACCGGCCGCACCGTCAGCTGCGTCGCGGTGGACGTCGTCCGCACCCCGGTCGACGACACGCTGGAACGGCGCCTGCTCGCGGTCTCCGACGCCGTCGAGCACTGGCTGGACACCTACCGCCCGGAGGCGGTCGCCGTGGAGCGCGTCTTCAGCCAGCACAACGTGCGCACCGCGATGGGCACCGCGCAGGCCGGGGGAGTGGTGGCGCTGGCCGCCGCCCGCCGCGGGCTGCCGGTCGTGTTCCACACGCCGAGCGAGGTCAAGGCCGCCGTCACCGGCAGCGGCCGCGCGGACAAGGCGCAGGTCACCGGCATGGTCACCCGGCTGCTCGGGCTCGCGCAGGCGCCGCGCCCCGCCGACGCGGCCGACGCGCTCGCGCTGGCCATCTGCCACCTGTGGCGCCAGCCGATGCGCGACCGGCTCGCCGAAGCCGAGGCGCGCGCGGCCGAACTCGCCCGCGCGCACAAGGCCCGGCTCGCCGCGGCGGCGAAGTCGGCGGGCGCCGTGCCGGCGGTGGTTCCCCGCCGGGCGAACACGCGGACACCAGGGAAGGGAGTGCGGGGATGATCTCCTCGGTCCGGGGCGAGGTGCTCTCGGTCGGGCTCGACCACGTCGTGGTGGAGGTCGGCGGGGTCGGCCTCGCGGTGCAGGCCACGCCGTCGACGCTGGCCACGCTGCGGCGCGGCGAAGAGGTCGGCCTCTACACGTCGCTCGTCGTGCGCGAGGACTCGCTGACGCTGTTCGGCTTCGCCGACGCCGAGGCCCGCGAGCTGTTCGGGCTGCTGCAGACCGTGTCCGGCATCGGGCCGCGCCTGGCGCTGGCCGCGCTGGCCGTGCTCGACCCGGAGAAGCTGCGGACCGCGCTCGCCGAAGGCAACATCACCGTGCTCACCCAGGTGCCGGGCATCGGCCGCAAGGGCGCCGAGCGGCTCACCCTGGAACTGCGGGACAAGGTCACCGCGGCCGGCGGGACCGCCGAGACCACCGCGGCTCCGGCGGCGGGCGCGGTGCGCGCCGAGGTCGTCGAGGCGCTCACCGGCCTCGGCTTCCCCGTCAAGCAGGCCGAGCAGGCCGTGGAGAAGGTGCTGGCCGCGGGCGAGGCCGACACCACCCCGGCCGTGCTGCGCGCCGCGCTGAGCACCCTCGGGCGCAAGTGAGGCTGCTGACGCGTGCACGATGAAGAGGTGACCGAGCACCCGGCGGACGAGACCCTCTCCGCGCTGCCCCAGCTGGGCGAGCGCGAGATGGAGACGACGCTGCGCCCGAGCAGGCTGAGCGAGTTCATCGGCCAGCCCCGCGTGCGCGAGCAGCTGGAACTGGTGCTGGAGAGCGCCCGGCGGCGCGGCGTGCCGCCGGACCACGTCCTGCTGTCCGGCCCGCCCGGCCTCGGCAAGACGAGCCTGGCGATGATCGTCGCGGCCGAGCTGGACGCCTCGATCCGCATCACCTCCGGCCCGGCGCTGGAACGCGCCGGCGACCTCGCCGCGATGCTGTCCAACCTCGCCGAGGGCGACGTGCTGTTCATCGACGAGATCCACCGGATCGCCCGCCCCGCCGAGGAGATGCTCTACCTGGCGATGGAGGACTTCCGCGTCGACGTGGTCGTCGGCAAGGGGCCGGGCGCCACCAGCATCCCGCTGGAGATCGCGCCGTTCACCCTGGTCGGCGCCACCACCCGCTCCGGCGCGCTGACCGGCCCGCTGCGCGACCGGTTCGGTTTCACCGGCCAGATGGAGTTCTACGCCGACCACGAGCTCGACCAGGTGGTCCGCCGCTCGGCGAAGATCCTGGACATCGAGATCGACGCCGAGGGCAGCGCGGAGATCGCCCGCCGCTCGCGGGGCACGCCCCGCATCGCCAACCGGCTGCTGCGCCGCGTCCGCGACTACGCCGAGGTCCGCGAGGACGGCAAGGTCACCCTCGCCGTCGCCCGCGCCGCGCTGGCGGTCTATGACGTCGACGAGCTCGGCCTGGACCGGCTGGACCGCGCCGTGCTGTCGGCGCTGGTGCACTCCTTCGGCGGCGGCCCGGTCGGGGTGTCCACCCTCGCCGTGGCGGTGGGCGAGGAACCGACGACGGTCGAGGAAGTCTGCGAGCCCTACCTGGTGCGCGCGGGTATGCTCGCGCGCACCCCGCGTGGCCGGGTGGCGACGGCGAGTGCCTGGGAGCACCTGGGTTTGCGCCCGCCGCCCCGTCCGGACCAGGCAGGGCCTACCCTGTTCGACTAACCGGGTGCTGGCCTGGTCAGTGGTGCCTGGCACACTCGAAAGAGCACATCCGGACAAATTGGTGAGCGGCCGGGCGCCGCGCACCGAATGGAGAATCATGGAACAGCTTTTCCTGCCGTTGCTGCTCATGCTCGTCGTGGCGATCCCGCTGGTGATGGGCACCCGGAAGCAGAAGCGTGCCGTGCAGGAGCAGCAGAAGCTGCAGAGCAGCCTGTCCGAGGGCGACCGGGTGATGACCACCTCCGGCCTGTACGGCACGGTGGCGGACACCAGCAGCGACACCACGATCGACATCGAGATCGCGCCCGGCGTCGTGACGACGTGGCTGCGCCAGGCGGTGCGCGAGAAGGTCGCGCCCGAGGTGGCCGACGAGGTCGAGACCGACGACGACGAAGCCGTGGTCGAGACGGTGGAGACCGCCGAGGCGCCCAAGGCCGACGAGAAGGCCGCTGCTCCCTCGCTGGAGAGCGAGAAGAAGTAGCCCGACGAAGGGCCCAACCCCGGCGTCCGGTGGTGACGCCGGGGTCAACGCCGCGTTCACAACGCGGCGAGTAGTGTCTGCGTACCGCCGCGTAGGCGGCACGAACCCCGTGTAGCTGACCGTCGAGGAGAACGACCACCGTGGCACCACCGGCCGGGCGGATCCGCCCGGGACGCTATCTCGGCTTCTTCGTCCTGATCGTGGTCGTGCTCTACGCCCTGGTGTTCTTCACCGGCGGCGGGAAGCCCACGCCGAAGCTGGGCATCGACCTGCAGGGCGGCACCCGGGTGACGCTGAGCGCGCGCACCCCGGACGGCTCCGCGCCCTCGCGCGAGTCGCTCAACCAGGCGCGCCAGATCATCGAGACCCGCGTGAACGGCATCGGGGTCAGCGGCACCGAGGTGGTCCTCGACGGTGACAACATCGTGATCACCGTCCCCGGTGAGCAGGGCGACCAGGCCAAGAAGCTCGGCCAGACCGCCCAGCTCGGCTTCCGCAAGGTGATCGACGCGCAGACCGTGACCACCCCGCCGGTCGCGCCGCCGCCGGGGCAGGGCGACGACCCGGCCGCGATCCAGCAGGCCAAGGCCACCCGCCAGGCCGCCGATCTGGTCACCGGCACCGGCGACTCGCTCGCCGCCGGGCCGAACGCGTCCGCCGCGCTGACCGCGTTCACCTGCTCCACGCAGGACCCGCTGCGCGGCAACGACGACCCGAACCTGCCGCTGCTCACCTGCGACCAGACCGGCACCGAGAAGTACCTGCTCGGCCCGGTGTTCCTGAAGGGCACCGAGATCGACAACGCGGTGTCCTCGTCGCCGGCGCAGAACAAGCCGCAGTGGACCGTGGACCTCACCTTCAAGTCCGAGGGCCGCCAGGTCTGGGCCGACTTCACCACGGCCAACATCGGCCAGCGCGCCGCGTTCGTGCTCGACACGCAGGTCGTGTCCGCGCCGACCATCCAGAGCGCGATCCTCGACGGCAACACCCAGATCAGCGGCAACTTCACGCAGGCGCAGACCAAGGACCTCGCCGACGTCCTGAAGTACGGCTCGCTGCCGCTGTCGTTCACCTCGTCCGACGCCACCACCGTGTCGGCCACGCTCGGCCTGGCCTCGCTCAAGGCGGGCCTGATCGCCGGCGGCATCGGCCTGGCGCTGGTGTTCGTCTACTGCCTGGTCTACTACCGCCTGCTCGGGGTGCTCACGGTCGTCTCGCTGGCGCTGTCCGGCCTGATCGTCTACGCGGTGCTGGTCCTGCTCGGGCGGTGGATCAACTTCACGCTCGACCTGGCGGGCGTCGCCGGGTTCATCATCGCCATCGGTGTCACCGCGGACTCGTTCGTGGTGTTCTTCGAACGGCTCAAGGACGAGATCCGCGAGGGCGGGCGCAGCTTCCGCTCGGCGGTGCCGCGCGGCTGGGTGCGCGCCCGCCGCACGATCCTCGCCTCGGACGCGGTCATGTTCCTGGCCTCCGCGGTGCTCTACGCCATCGCGGTCGGCGACGTGCAGGGCTTCGCGTTCACCCTCGGCATGTCGACCGTGCTCGACCTGATCGTGGTGTTCCTCGTGACGCACCCGCTGGTCGCGCTGGCGTCGAAGTCGAAGTTCCTGTCCCAGCCGAAGCTCACCGGCCTCGGCGGCGTGCAGACGCTGGCCGCGGAGCGCCGGTCCGCGCGCAAGGTGCCCGCCGGCGCGGGCGCGAAGGAGTCCTGACGTGGCAGACGAGCTGAACACCGAGAGCACGCACGCCGCGCCGGCCACGAAGAAGGCCGGGCGGGAGAGCGTCTTCCACCGCCTCTACGTCGGCACCGGCGCCTTCGACATCGTCGGCAAGCGCAAGCGCTGGTACATCTTCTTCGCGGTCCTGGTGCTGGTGTGCATCGCCTCGATCGGCATCAAGGGCTTCAACCTCGGCATCGAGTTCGAGGGCGGCACCCAGATCCAGATGCCCGCGCGCGGCGCGAACGGCCCGATCACCGCCGACGCGGCCAAGCAGGCGTTCGCCGACGCGCTCGGCGAGCAGGCCGACTCGGCGCAGACGGTCGGTGTCGGCGACGCGGCCACCGTCGAGCTGCGATCGGACACCCTCGACGCCGACCAGGTCGCCAAGGTCAAGCAGACCCTGTTCGACCAGCTCAAGCCGATCGGCGGCAACGGCCAGCCGAGCGTGCAGGCCATCAGCGACAGCGCGGTCAGCGCGTCCTGGGGCCAGGAGATCTCCCAGCAGGCGCTGATCGCGCTCGCCGTGTTCATGGTCCTGGTGACCGTGTTCCTCGCGGTCTACTTCGAACGCTGGATGGCGGTCACCGCGCTCATCGCGCTGGTGCACGACATCCTGGTCACCGCGGGCATCTACTCGCTCGTCGGGTTCGAGGTCACGCCGGCGACGGTGATCGGCCTGCTGACCATCCTCGGGTTCTCCCTCTACGACACCGTGGTGGTGTTCGACAAGGTCAAGGAGAACACGCGCGGCATCCTCGGCCTGACCCGCCGCACCTACGCCGAGACCGCGAACCTGGCGCTGAACCAGACGCTGATGCGCTCGATCAACACCTCGGTCATCGCGCTGCTGCCGGTGCTGGGCCTGCTGGTCGTCGGCTACATCCTGCTCGGGTCCGGCACGCTGCAGGACCTCGCGCTGGTGCAGCTGAGCGGCATGCTCGCCGGCGTGCTGTCGTCGCTGTTCCTGGCGACCCCGCTGCTGGTCGACTTCAAGATGCGCGACCCGAAGTACAAGCAGCAGGCCGAGCGGGTCCGCGCGCGCCGCGCCAACCAGGCCCGCAAGGCCGCCGAGCGCGAGGCCGACTTCGACGCGAGCGACGACGAGGCGCTGGACGCCGAGCTGCGCAAGGAGAAGGCGTACGCGGCGGCCGCGAGCGTCCCGGCCCGCACGCCCAAGTCGCAGCCGCGGCGCGGGCGGCCGTCGGGCAAGCGGAAGCGCTGACGTGGACCTGGAGCGTGCGCTCGGCCTGATCGCCGAGGTGCCGGACTTCCCGGAGCCCGGTGTGCTGTTCCGGGACCTGTCGCCGCTGTTCGCGGACGCGGGCGGGTTCGCGGCGGTGATCGACGCGCTGGCGGCGACGGTCGACCCGGGCACCGATGTGCTGGCCGCGGTCGAGGCGCGCGGGTTCCTGCTCGCCGCGGCCGTCGGCTACGCCCGCGGCATGGGTGTGGTCCTGGTGCGCAAGCCCGGCAAGCTGCCCAGCGTGGCCGGCCGGGTGGACTACGCCCTGGAGTACGGCTCGGCGACCCTGGAACTGCCGTCCGGGGTGGTGCGGCCCGGGCAGCGGGCCGTGGTGGTCGACGACGTGCTCGCCACCGGCGGCACCGTCGCCGCGGCCTGTGAGCTGCTGGAGAAGGCGGGCGCGACGGTCACCGGCGTGTCCGTGGTGATGGAGCTGGCCGCCCTCGACGGGCGGTCGGCGCTGAGCGGCCGGAAGGTCAGCTCGCTCCTGGTCACCTGACCGTTCGGCGCGTCAGCGGGGCGGTCGGCGCGGCTGGGAACAACGAGGTGGCCCGCCGGGGTTACGCTTGGTGCTCTGAAGGCCGCGCGATCAGCAGGAGGTGGGCTTGAGCCAGGAGCTCGAAAGCCCGGCGCCCGCCCGGGAGACCGCCGACAACCGCGGCACGCAGCCGCAGGGCGTCACCAGGGCACCGTCCGCCACGCGGCGCGTCCGCGCCCGGCTCGCGCGGCGGATCACCGCCCAGCGCGCCGCGCCGGTCAAGCAGGTGCTGGAGCCGCTCGCCGCGATCCACCGCGACCTGCACCCGAACGCCGACCTGAGCCTCCTGCAGCGCGCCTACGACGTCGCCGAGGAACTGCACCGCCACCAGCGGCGCAAGTCCGGCGACCCGTACATCACGCACCCGCTCGCGGTGGCGACCATCCTCGCCGAGCTGGGCATGGACACCACCACGCTGGTCGCCGCGCTGCTGCACGACACGGTCGAGGACACCGGCTACTCGGTGGAGCAGCTGACCGCCGACTTCGGCGACAAGGTCGCCCAGCTCGTCGACGGCGTCACCAAGCTGGACAAGGTGAAGCTCGGCACGGCGGCCGAGGCCGAGACCATCCGCAAGATGGTCATCGCGATGGCCCGCGACCCGCGCGTGCTGGTGATCAAGCTCGCCGACCGGCTGCACAACATGCGCACCATGCGGTTCCTGCCGCCGGAGAAGCAGGTCCGCAAGGCCAAGGAGACCCTGGAGGTGCTGGCCCCGCTGGCGCACCGGCTGGGCATGGCCACGGTCAAGTGGGAGCTGGAGGACCTCGCGTTCGCGATCCTGCAGCCCAAGAAGTACGACGAGATCGTCCGCCTGGTCGCCGACCGGGCCCCGTCGCGGGACATCTACCTGCGCAAGGTGATCGACGAGCTGACCGGCGCGCTCGGCGGCTCCCGCATCACCGCGAAGGTCGAGGGGCGGCCCAAGCACTACTACTCGATCCACCAGAAGATGATCGTCCGCGGCCGGGACCTCGACGACATCCACGACCTGGTGGGCGTGCGCATCCTCGTCGAGGACGTGCGCGACTGCTACGCGGCCATGGGTGTAGTGCACGCGCTGTGGCAGCCGATGCCGGGCCGGTTCAAGGACTACATCGCCCAGCCTCGGTTCGGCGTGTACCAGTCGCTGCACACCACGGTGATCGGCCCCGACGGCAAGCCGCTCGAGGTGCAGATCCGCACCTACGAGATGCACCACACGGCCGAGTACGGCATCGCGGCGCACTGGCGGTACAAGGAAACCAAGGGCACCCACCACGGCACCGCCGTCGACATCGACGAGATGGCGTGGATGCGGCAGCTGCTCGACTGGCAGCGGGAGGCCGCGGACCCCGGCGAGTTCCTCGACTCGCTACGCTACGAGCTCGCCGCCCGCGAGATCTTCGTGTTCACGCCCAAGGGCGACGTGGTGACGCTGCCCGTCGGCGGCACGCCGGTCGACTTCGCCTACGCCGTGCACACCGAGGTCGGGCACCGGTGCATCGGCGCTCGCGTCAACGGGCGTCTGGTGGCGCTGGAACGCAAGCTGGAGAACGGCGACGTCGTCGAGATCTTCACCTCGAAGGCGGAGAACTCCGGGCCGAGCCGCGACTGGCTGACGTTCGCCAAGTCGCCCAAGGCGCGCGCCAAGATCCGCCAGTGGTTCGCCAAGGAACGCCGCGACGAGGCGATCGACGCCGGTAAGGACGCGATCACCAAGGAGGTCCGCAAGGTCGGCCTCCCGTTGCAGCGCCTGGTGTCCGCGGAGGCGATGGGCGCGCTGGCGGCCGAGCTGCACCACCCGGACATCAGCTCGCTGTACGCGGCGGTCGGCGAGGGCCACGTCAGCGCGAAGCACGTCGTGCAGCGGCTGGTGGCGCTGATCGGTGGCGTCGAGGAGGCCGAGGACGAGCTCGCGGCCCGGTCCACGCCGTCCACGGTCACCCGGCGCCGCGCGGCCAACGACGTGGGTGTCGTGGTCAAGGACGCCACCGACGTGTGGACCAAGCTGGCGCGCTGCTGCACCCCGGTGCCCGGCGACGAGATCCTGGGTTTCGTCACCCGCGGTGGTGGCGTAAGCGTGCACCGCACGGACTGCACGAACGCCGAGGACCTGCGCGCCCAGCCCGAGCGGCTGGTCGAGGTGGAGTGGGCGCCGTCCGCGAACTCGGTCTTCCTGGTGTCCATCCAGGTCGAGGCGCTGGACCGGCACCGCCTGCTGTCCGACGTGACGAAGGTGCTGGCCGACGAGAAGGTGAACATCCTGTCCGCGTCGGTGCAGACGTCACGCGACCGGGTGGCCGTCAGCCGGTTCACGTTCGAGATGGGCGACCCCAAGCACCTCGGGCACGTGCTCAAGGTGGTGCGCGGAGTGGAAGGCGTCTACGACGTGTACCGCGTGACGTCGGCGTCCTAGCCGGCCCGGGCCCTCAGCCGAGGGTGAGGACGAAACCGAGCGTCGACGCTTCCTCCTCGGTGGCCCAGATGATGCCCCGGTTGTCGTTGCCCACGTGCACGCCGTACTGCTTCGCGCCCCGCGGGACGTCCGGAATGGTGAACGTGTAGGTCGTGACAACCGAGGACGTGTAGCCGCCGCGGCTCGCGCTGGGCTCCGATGCCTCGGTGAGGTATCCGGTGGCGAGGATTTCGCGCTTCTCGTTGTAGACCTCGACCTGCGCTCCACTGTGGATGTCGCGGTACCCGGCACAGCCATAAGTGGACGTGCACGACACGGCCATGCTGCCGTTCAGCGTGAACGTCTTCCCACCCGCCGGCTCCGATCCCAGGGTCAACGCGAGGGTCGCGGCACCCGCGATCACGAGGACGGCGGCGACGGCCGAGACGATCCAGACCGTCTTCGGCGCCCGGCGGGGCGGAACAGCGGGAGGCAGGATGGGGTGTGCGGTCATGGCGGCGCATCCTCGGGCTCGGGCGCCCCCAGCGGACGCACTCGTCAGCCCAGTCGCGTGGATCTTGAACATTGTTAGCGGTGCGGCTGCCGGAATGCCCCGCTGGAGTGAGGGCGGAAGTCACCCCGCCGGTCGCGGTGGTGTGGCTCACGGCGCTCGCCCCGGCGTGCCCTCTAGGGTCGGCTCATGGCAGCTGGGCTGGAGTTCGCGCGCGACGGGGAAGTGGCCACCCTCACCTTCGCGCGGCCGGAGAAGAAGAACGCGATTTCCCACGACATGTGGGCGGCCATCCCGGACATCGTCGCGGACGTGGAGGGGGATCCGGGGCTCAAGGTGCTCGTCCTGACCGGCGCCGGGCCGGACTTCTCCGCTGGGGCGGACATCTCCGAGTTCGGCAGCCTGCGCTCCACCGCCGACGGCGCCGCCGCCTACGACCGGGTCGTCGAGGGCGCGGTCACCGCGCTGGCCGGGATGACCAAGCCGACCGTGGCGAAGATCCGCGGCAACTGCATCGGCGGCGGCTGCCAGATCTCCGTCGCCTGCGACTTCCGCTTCGCCGACGCCACCGCGCGCTTCGGGATCACCCCGGCGAAACTCGGCATCGTCTACGACTTCCGCTCCACCCGCCAGCTGGTGTCCCTCATCGGGCCCGCCCACGCGCGGTACTTCCTGCTCTCCGGCCAGCTCGTCGACGCCGCCCGCGCCCGGGAGATCGGCCTCCTCAACGACGTGTTCACCGACCTCGACGCCGGCGTCTCCGACTTCGCGGCCACCCTCTGCTCCCGCTCGCAGACCTCGGTCCGCGGCATGAACCGGATCATCGGCAAGATCCTCGACGGACAGTCCGAAAGCGACAGCGAGGTCGAGGACATCCGCTCGGCCGCCATCCACGGCGAGGACTACGCCGAGGGCGTGGCCGCCTTCCTCGACCGCCGCCCGCCGAAGTTCACCGCCTCCTGACAGCACAGCGGCCTCCGTCCGAACCGGACGGAGGCCGCTTCGGCGACAGAACTCAGCCGATCGTCACCGCGGTGAACTTGACCTCCATGTTCGGCTTGCCGCCACCCGGGCTCGGGTCGAAGCTGCCGTCGTGGCCCGCGCGCGCCACCTTGTCGAGCACCTCCAGGCCGGCGTCGCCGATCGAACCGAACACCGTGTAGTCCGGGCTCAGCTCCGCCGGGCCGTACACCATGAAGAACTGGCTGCCGTTGGTGTTCGGGCCCGCGTTGGCCATCGCCAGCAGGCCGCGGCCGTAGGTCAGCTCGGGGAACGTCTCGTCGGCGAACGAGTAGCCCGGACCGCCACTGCCGGTGCCGGTCGGGTCACCGCACTGCAACATCATCAGGCTCGCGTCGGTGCCCAGCCGCGCGCACGAGGTGTCGGTGTAGTACCCCTGCTGCGCCAGGCTCAGGAAGCTGTTCACGGTGCACGGCGCGAGCGCGCGGTCCAGCGTCAGCGGGATGTCACCGGCGGTGGTCTTCAGCGTGACGTTCACCGTCCCGGTCGACGGGATGTCCTTGGTCTGCGGCGGGTTGTTCGGCTTCGCGGCGGGCTCGCTCGGCGTGGCCGGGTACTCGCACTGCACCGGGTTCGCCAGCGGCGTCGGCCGCTGCGGCACCGCGGCGCGCTGCGTCGGGATGTTCAGCTCGGACGAGGGCGAGGTCGTCGGGGAGGCCGCCGCGTCGCCGCCGTCGCCGCCGCGGGTAGCGAAGAACACCACCAGACCGGCGACCACCACCACCGCGCCGACGGTCGCGCCGACGCCGACGATCTTCCGGCGTTTCGCCTGCTCCGCCCGGCGGGCCATCTGCCGCTCGAGCTTGCGCTTCGCGGCCTCACGGCGCTGCTGGTTGGTCGCCACCTGCCCTCCAGAATCCACTCGACGTCACCGATCGGGTGGCGGCAGTCTATGGGCACAGCCTGTGAGGACCCTGTACAGCCCCGGTTAGGGTGGGTGCCGGGCATCCCGGGCACGGGTGGACGGGTCGACGCGGAGGTGGATTTTCGTGCTCGTCGTCGGGTTTCCGGCAGGCGCGCTGCGGGCCAACTGCTACCTGCTCGCGCCCGGCACGGACACCGCCTGTGTGGTGGTCGACCCGGGTGAGGACTCCGCGGCCCGCGTCGCCGAGGCCCTCGCCGAGCACCGCCTCACCCCGGCGGCCGTGCTGGCCACCCACGGCCACTCCGACCATGTCGGAGGCGCGGCGGCGCTCACCGCGACCCACGACGTTCCGATGTGGATCCACCCCGCCGACCGCGGCCTGCACGACGGCGACCAGCCCGCGGACGTCCGCGACCTCACCGGCGCGCCGCTGGAGCTGGCCGGCCTGGCGATCGACGTCGACCTCGTGCCCGGCCACACCGACGGCTCGGTGGTGTTCCGCGTGACCACACCGGAGGGCGGCCGGCTCGCCCTGACCGGCGACACGCTCTTCGCCGGCTCGGTCGGCCGCGGCGACCAGCGGCGGCTGGGGGAGTCGCTGCGCGACGCGCTGCTGCCGCTGCCCGACGACACGGTGGTGCTGCCCGGGCACGGCCCGGCCACGACGATCGGCCGCGAACGGGCCGGCAATCCGTTCCTGAGCGGGGCGCGCAGCGTCGTCCCGGTGCGGTGATGGGGGAGAAGTGACCGAGCCGAAGAAGCCGGTGGAACCGCAGCGGCTGCCGCTGCACCAGGAGGACCCGGGGCTGACGCGCCGCAGGCTGATCTCCGGCCTGGCGGGCGTGCTGATCATGGCCGCCGCGTTCGGCGGGATCGCGGGACTGATCGGCGGGCAGGTCGCCGGACTGGTCGCCGCGGCGATCGTCGGGCTGCCGCTGCTGTACGTGGTGCTGTGGAACGTGCGGCGCAAGCTGTGGCTGGAGGGCACGGCGGTACTGGTGCGCACGTGGCGCACCCGCCGGGTGGACCTGGCGCAGGCGCGGCGCATCGACCTGCTGGTGACCGACGTGCGCGGCGCGCGCACGGTCAGCCTGCTGTTCAACTCCGGGCAGCGCGGCCAGGTCGTCAAGATCGACCTGGCCGTCTACGCCGGCACCGGCGGGCGCGAGCTGCCCATCCTCACGCTGCGGCGGCTGGCCGACGCGGTGGCGAACAACATCGAGGCCAACGGGCTGGTGTTTTCCGAGCTGCTGGTCGCGCAGCTGCGTGCCGAAGCGCGGGGCGCGGGCGTGCCGGACCGGCCGCTCTACCAGCTGGCGTCCGCGGCGCCGTCGGGCAAGATCGCCCAGCGGTTCACGATGGAGGCCGTGAGCCGGTTCGTCGCGCAGCTGGGGTGATCTCGCCGTTGCGGCCGCCGAGCCGGTCCTCGATCCGGGCCAGCTGCTCGCGGATGCCTTCCAGCTGGTAGACGATCTCCGGCAGCTCCTCCGCCGCGAAGGTGGCGAGCCGCTCCAGGTGCTTGGCCGCGTCGCGCAGTTCGGTGAGAGCGGTGGCGATCCGCGGCAGGCTCGTGACCGTGCGGGCCACGGCTTTCGTCAGGCGCCGCGGCAGTGCGTGAACGACCATGACCCCTCCCCGCCGGACGGGAACTGTGCCCGGCCTTCGTACCCCATCGCGGGGGCCGTGACCAGGGCGGGGTGCCGGGCTGTGGCTAGTGGTCGCTGGTGTGGCTGATGTGACTGGTGGGCTCGCGGCTGGCGATCAGCGCGGCGAGGACGGTGGTGACCGGCACCGCCGCGACGATGCCGACGCTGCCCGCCAGAGTCCGGACGATCTCCTGCGCGATGTCCTGCGAGCCGAGGATCGCGCCGAGCCCGACGCCGGAGATCGACGAGTACAGCATCACCGGCAGCGCGGCGCCCGCGTACGCCATCACCAGCGTGTTCACCGCGGAGCCGACGTGGTCGCGGCCGATGCGCAGCCCAGCGGAGTACAGCTCGCGCCAGCTCAGCGACGGGTTGGCGCGGCGCAGCTCCCACACGGCGCTGGTCTGGGTGACGGTGACGTCGTCGAGCACGCCGAGCGCGCCGATGACGATGCCGGCCAGCAGCAGGCCGCGCGCGTCGATGCCGTGACCGAGGGCGGCGATGAGCGTCGAGGTGCTGTCGTCCAGGCCGGTCAGGGACGCGGCCGCGGAGAAGATCGCCGACAGCGCGCCGATCAGCGCGAGGCTCACCAGCGTGCCCAGCACCGCGACCGACGTGCGGGCGGACAGGCCGTGGGTCAGGTACAGGGCGATGAACATGATCAGCCCCGCGCCCACGATCGCGACCAGCAGCGGGTTCTCCCCGGCGAGGATCGCCGGCAGCACGAACGCCACGAGCACGACGAAGCTGAGGACCAGCGCGCCGAGCGCGGCCACGCCGTGCCAGCGCCCGAGGACGACCACGGCGACCGCGAACAACGCGGCGAGCACCGCGAGCGGGACGCCGCGCTGGAAGTCGACGAGCTGGTAGGAGGAGGGGTCGGCGGCGTCCGCGCCGTTGTAGGCCAGCACGATGTCGTCGCCGGCGGTGAAGCGCGGCGTGCTCGGCTCGATGGGCACGGTCAGCTCGACGCTGCGGCCGCTGCCAGGACCGTCGGTGAGGGCGATCGTGGCGGTGAGGCAGGGCTTGGCGTCCGGCTGGTCGCCGACCTGCACCTGACCGGCGGCCAGGCACGGGCCGGAGGTGGCGGTGGTGATGGTGCCGTGGACCGGGGTGCCCTGGGAGATCGCCGAGGCGGGCTTGTCCTGGCCCCAGGGGTAGAGCAGGAGCAGCCCGGCGACGGTGAGGGCCGCGATGGGGGCGAGCAGCCAGATGAGGAGGAGCTTGACGCGCCGGGAGGCCGGGGGCGCGGGGGAGTGACCGTGCCCGTGGCCGTGCCCGGTGGGTGGAGTGGCGGGCGGCGCAGCGGCGCGGCGGCGGGTGGGGGCGGCGGTGCCGTCGGCCGCGCCGGTGCGGGGGCGTTCGGCGTGGTCTGGTGCCGGCTCGGCGGTGGGGTGGTGCCCGTCCGCGCTCCGGGCGTGGTGCGCTCCGCGGGCGGATCGCTCTTCGGGAAGATCGGCTTGGCGGGCCGCTTCACTGGTGCGACGTGCCCCGCGGCGGGCGGCCGCCTCGGCGGCCAGGCGCCGGGACCGGCGAGTGGTGCCGTCGGGGTCCCCGCCGCTCGTCGCGGCGGGCTGCTGACGGTGCGCCGGGCGGCGTGCCCTCGGGGCGGAGGGGACGGCACCGTCCTGCGGCTCACCGGCTTTCGCCGGGTCGGCGGCGTGCCCACGCTGCGCGTCCGCACGCCCGCCAGTCCGCGGGGAATCCCCGGCGGGCCAGGCCGAGGCGCCGGGTTCGGTGTAGCCGCGCGTCCGGCGTGCGCGGCGGGGGTCGGCAGCAGGCGGCCCGGGGACGCGGCGGATCGGACCGGTCTCCGCCGCGGGGTCGTCGTCGTGCTGCACCGGTCCATCGTCCCGCCCGCCCGCGTCACTCCAGCGGGTGGGTCGTGAAGTTCCTCCGCGAAACCGCGTAACGACGGCGGCGTGGCTCCGTCCTACTGGCGTAGAGCAGCAGGAGGACAGGAGGCCCATCGTGCACGCCGAAACGGTCGAAGAACACCAGTTCGTCAGCCTGGACGGCTACGACGTCCCGGTCTTCTCCCGGTGGAGCTACACCACCGCCGATCCCTACGCCGTCACGCTGTCCTTCCGCGCCGACCGCGGCCGCTGGGTCGAGTGGTGCTTCGCGCGCGACCTGCTCGTCGAGGGCCTGAACGGGCCGGCTGGCGAGGGCGACGTGCGGATCCGGCCCGACGTGACGGCAGGCCCGGACCAGCTGATGATGGAGCTGGAGTCGCCGGACGGGTACGCGATCGTCGAGTTCAGCCGCGAAGGCGCGGCCCGCTTCATCGCCTCCACCCACACGCTCGTGCCGCTCGGCGCGGAGGGCGCCCTGGTCGACGTGGACGGGTTCATCGCGGAGATCACCAAGGTCTGAGAGCCGTTCCCCGCGGCGGCCCGCGGCGTTCACCACGCCGTGATCGACTCCGCGGATGAGCCTGCTCACGCGCGCCACGGCGGCGGTGGCCGCCCTCCTGCTCCTCCTCGTCGCCGCTCCCGCGGCGGTCGCCGACACCGCGCTCGCCCGCGGCGTCGCCTACCGGACCCTGACCCTGTCCACCGCGCACGGACCGGTCGTCGCGCACCTCGTCACGGCCGACCTGACCGATCCGCGCGTGGACGTCGACCTGCTGCACCCGGCGTCGGTCGCCGAGCGGGCCACCGTCTCCGCCCTGGTCACCGCGCAGCACGCGGTCGCCGGGATCAACGGCGACTTCTTCAACATCAGTGAGACCCACGCCGGGATCACGCCCACCGGGTCCTCGGTCGGGCCGGAGATCGCCGACGGCGACGACCTCAAGTACGCCGTGCCGGACGGGCAGCGGTTCGGTCCCGCGATGCCGTCCGGCGTCACCACCAGCGACGTGTTCGGCTTCGGCGCCGACCACCGGTTGCGCACCGCGCGGCTGGAGTTCGCGGGCACGCTGCGTTCCCGGGCGGGCGAGTTCGACCTGGAAGGGCTCAACCAGTACGCGCTGCCGGTGGACGGCATCGGCGTCTACACCCCGGAGTGGGGCTCGATGTCCCGGGCCCGCGCGGCCTGCGGCACCGACACCAGCCGCTCGGCGCCGTGCACCTCGCAGGTCGAGGAGGTCGTGGTGCGGCACGGGGTCGTGGTCGCCGAGTCCGCGGGCGCGGGCGCGGGGCCGATCGAACCCGGCAGCGTCGTGCTGCTCGGCCGCGAGCGCGGGGCGACCGAGCTGGCCGGGCTCCGGGTGGGCGACCGGGTGCTGGTGACCGACCGGCTCGTCGCGCGGGGCGTGCCGCCGTTCGAGTTCGCGGTCGGCGGGTTCCCCATCCTGGACGACGGGGCCGCGCTGCCCGGGCTGGACGCCTCGCTCGCGCCGCGCACGGCGGCCGGGGCGAGCGCGGACGGGCGGACGCTGTACCTGCTCGCGGTCGACGGCCGCAGCGCCGCCAGCACCGGGATGGGGGTCGGCGAGGTCGCCGCGCTGCTGGTGTCGCTGGGCGCGAGCGAGGCGGTGAACCTCGACGGTGGCGGGTCGACGACCCTGGTGACCGCCGGTCGCGGCGCCCCGGTGACGGTGCGCAACACGCCCTCGGACGGCGCGGAACGCGCGGTCGCCAACGGGATCGGCGTGTTCGTCCGTTAACCGGCGCGGCGGCGCAGCACCACGTGGGCGTGGTGCCCGGCGGCGACGAGGACCTGCGCCCCGCAGATGACGACGAGCACCCACCCGGCGCCGAGGTGGCGGACCAGGAACGCCCCGGCCACCGCACCCGCGACCAGGCCGGCCACCGACATCAGGCGCCGGGTGGTGGCGCCGCGGCCGGCGGAACGGTCCGCGAGGTCGCCGACGAGCGCGGCCAGCGTGCGGGTGACCACGGTGGTCGTCATGTCCGGCACCGCCAGGCGGTTCACCGTGCCGTTGCGGACGCCCATCGCCAGTGCCAGCGCGGCGGCGGCGAGGTAGCGGGCACCGGCGAACGCCCCGGCCGCCGCGACCGCGGTCAGGGCCGCCTCCACCGCGAGGGCGCCGAGGAACGCCGGGTGTGGCGCGGCGATCGAGGACGCCAGCCACGCGGCGCCCGCGGCGCCGGCCACGAACGCGACGAGCGCGGTCACCGCCGCCGCGACGTCGAAACCGGGCTCCCCGGCCGCCGCGAAACCGAGGAACACCAGGTTGCCGGTCATGTTGGCGGTGAAGACCCTGCCCAGGGCCAGGAAGCTGACCGCGTCGATCAGGCCGCTGAGGACGGTCAGCGCCCCGAGCGCCACCGGCACCGGTTCGTGGTTCACCAGCCCGCGCACCACGTCTCCCCTCTCATCGTCCACACGGGACGGACAGCCACTCCTGCGGCGGCACGCCCAGCCGGATGCGGTCCAGCTGCTCCAGCAGCGTCTCCAGCCTGCCGGGGTCGTCGAGGTACTCCAGCGCCGCCCGGTAGAAGGCGTTGGCCATGGTCGCCGGCATCAGGTCCGACGCGTCGAAGCAGAGCGTACCGCCCGAGCGGAGCGCCTCGGCCACCTTGCGGGCCGCCGGGTTGCCGTCGTAGACGCGCAGGTCCACCGAGCGCGTCGCGGAGAACGCGCTCCCGCCGCTGACCCGCGGCCAGATCTCCTGCGCCGCCGGGGAGGCGAGGTACCGGATCAGCGCCCGCGACGCCGGCGTGTCGGTGAACATGCCCGCCAGGTCGGCCGACACCTCGTAGGTCCCCGGCGCCACGTCCGGGCCGGCCGGCGGGACGGCCACGAAGTCCAGGCCGCGCCCGGCGTCCGGGTACCGCGCGAGCATGAACGACCCGTTGTGCTCGTACGCGCAGCTCTGCGGCGACGCCAGCATTCCCTTTCCGGCGTCGGCGAAGTCGGTCAGCAGCACCCGTCCCGGGTTGTCCCCGACGGTGCCCGCCATCATCGCGCCCCACGTCTGCCACGCCCGCCGCACCGCGGGCGCTGTCCACGCCAGCTGCCCGGCCGCCCACTGCCGGTACACGTCCGGGCCGGCCTGGTGCAGCAGCACGTCCTCGACCCAGTCAGTGCCCGGCCACCCGGACACCGGCGGCGCGCTCAGCCCGAGGCACCAGGGTCGCGCGCCGGTCGCCGCGGCGAACTCGTCCCAAGTGGACGGCTGCGCCAGGCCGTGCAGGGCCGGGTTGAACCACACGATGCTCTTCAGGTCCACCTTCACCGCGATCCCGTACAGGTGCGCCTGCCCGGCCACCTGCAGCTGGAGCCACTGTGGACCGTAGATCTCCGCGGGCGGCGCACCGAGCACGTCGTCCAGCGAGTACAGGTTGTGCGAGCGCACGTAGGTGACGAGCTCGCCCGGGTTGGGCACGACCGCGATGTCCGGCGGGTTGCCGTTCTGCACGTCCGAGGCGAGCACCTGCGACACCGCGCGAGTGCCCTGGTAGCGCACGCGGATGCCGGTCTGCGCGGTGAACCCGGCCAGCACCTCCTCGAACGCCGCGCCCTCGGCGCCGGTCCACGACGCCAGCACGGTGAGCGTGCGCGTGCCCGCCCCGGCGCCGCAGCCGGTCAGGCACGCGGCGACCAGGAGCAGCACCCCGGCGAGGCCCCTCATGAGCGGAACCGGTATTCGTCGAGCCGGGCGTGCAGCCCCCACCCGGCGAGCACGGCGATCGCCAGCGTCACCGCGGGCACCACGAGCGGCAGCTGGTTGCTCGCGGCGGCCGCCTCCAGCCGGTCGTTGACGTCCCGGGTGCCCGCGGCGGTGGTCGCCTCGTCCGGGATGGCCCCCGCCACGCTCGTCGGCGCCGGGCCGGCGGCGGCCACGGTCAGGCCGCAGTCCCCGGCCCGGCAGTGCGCGGTGACCAGCCGGATCAGCTTGTCCTGGCCGTCGGCGTCGGTCAGCGCCATCCGCCGGTCCCACCCGGCCAGCACGCCGGTCAGCCGGTCCTGCGCGGTGGCCAGCCGGTGCGCCGCGACGAGCGTGAACATCATGCTGGCGCACAACCCGAGCAGCAGCAGCGTCGCCGCCAGCAACTGCGGGTTCAGCAGCCGTTGGAAGCGCTTCCCCAGGTACAGCTGCGTGACGCAGAGCAGCGCGAGCAGCAACGCGACCGGCACCGCCCACAGCGCGGGCGTCGCCGGGTGCAGCCAGCCGGTCGTCAGCTGCCGCGCCAGCGCCTGCTCCTGCACCGACCGCAGGTCGTCGAGCTGTTTCAGCACGCCGTCGGGGGAGCGCAGCAGCTGCGACGAGGCGTCCCACAGGTCGGCCGTGCCGACGACCTCGCCGCCGCCCTGCCGGTAGTGCGCGTCGGCCTGCGCGACCGCCGCCCGGTAGGCGGCGAGCAGTCCCTCGACCAGCCGCAGGATCTGGCTGCCCGCGTCCCCGGCCTCGTTCAGCTCGGCGGCGCGGGTGAGGCTCTGGCTCGCCAGCGCGGTCTGCGTGGCGTACTCGGTGCCCGCTCCGGCGAGGCGGACCTCGCCGGAGGAGAAGCTGCGCACGGCCGCCCGGTCCGCGCGGATCAGCGCCGACTTCGCCGCCGCGACCTCGACGACCGCCTGCGCGGTCCGGTCCCGCACGGTCTCCGCCGCCGACTGCACGCCGCGCACCGTGGCGAACCCGGTGACCAGCACCGCCGCGGTGGTCACCAGCAGCGCCAGCCGCAGCCGGACCAGGGTGCGCCGGGTCGTGCTCACCACAGGGACCTCGCCCGCACGGCGTTGGCCCGGTCGATCAGCACGCCGTGCTCGCCGGCGGTGCGGGCCTGGCGCGACAGATCGCGGTAGGAGCGTTCGAGCCGGTCCCGCAAACCCTTCTCCGACACCGGATCGCCGAGCACCGGACCCGGCGGCAGCGACCCGTCGCCGTGGTCGAGCACGAACGAGAAAGCGCTCTCCAGCACGGCAGTGGCCAGCCGCAGCCACGACTCCTCGCTGTCCAGGGTCAGGGTGTGCACCCGGTCCGCGGCCGCGGCGAGGTCACCGGCCGACGGGCGCCCGCCGCCGGGCAGGTGACCGGCGAGGATCCGGACCGCGGCGACCGCGGCGCCGTGCCGGTGCAGCGAGATCTCCGGCACCTCGTCGAGGATCGCGACCGCGGCGCCGCGCTCCCCGGCCCGCAGCCGGATGCGGGCGAGCCCGA